>CATPBV010000126.1 GCA_955652345.1 uncultured Solirubrobacteraceae bacterium
AATGAGCGCTACGACCGGATCGTGGTCGCTGCCGCCTCCCACGACACGCCGGGATTCAGTGCGGCAGACGTGGCCTGGCTGCTAGACCACGCGCGGGGGGAGATCGTGATTCTGAGAGCAGACACCGACGAGCCACTGACGGCCGCCCCGCGGATCGGCCGGAGTGGCGACCATCGCGCGATCAATCGTGAATATGAAACGGCAGCGTCGCGATGACCACGTCGGTTCGCGCCTTCAGCACCGCCGCGAGCAGCCTCCCCCGCTGATTGTGCAGGAGCTCGTGCCGGCGCTTGCGCGGCAGGATCTCGGGAATCAGGACCGTGATCGTGACGTCCTCGCTCTCGATCGACTTGATGTAACCCAGCACGGTGCGGATCAGCGAGCGCTGGGGGTCGAGCAGAACCTCGAGCGGCACGCCCGACTTCCACTCGCTCCACGCCTGTCTTGTCTCCTCGCACTCCTGCTCGTCGCCGGCAACGGCGACCGCGACCACCGTCTCTCCCAGTGATAGCGCGGCGCTCAGCGCCCGCTCGGTCAGCAGGTTGACGGTCGATGTGGGGACGACCACGACGCTCTCACGCTTGCGCGGGAGCGGCGGGGTCTTGCCGAACTTCAGCTCGTGAGCCACCTTCGCGTAGTAGCTCTCGGTGTGGGAGAACAGGTACATCAACAACGGGATCGCCACGACCACCACCCATGCACCGTGTAGGAACTTGGTCGACAGAAACACGACGACCGCGATTGCGGTCATGACCGCCCCAGTGCCGTTGAGCGCCGCGCGCACGCGCCAGCGGCTCGGCTTGAGCCGCCGCCAGTGCAGCACGAGTCCGACCTGACTGATCGTGAAGCCGACGAACACCCCGATCGTGAACAGCGGGATCAGGCTGAGGGTCTGGGCGCGCGTGGCGATCAGCAGCGCCGCCGAGAGGATCGCCAGAGCAACGATCCCATGTCGGTACACCGGCCTCTCCGCGCGCAGATAGAACATGTGGGGGAGCCGGTGGTCGCGGGCAAGGATGCTCATCAGCACGGGCAGCCCGCCGAAGCTCGTGTTGGCGGCGAGCGCCAGGACCGCGGCGACCGACAGGTTGGAAACGTAGAAGGCCCAGCCGTTGCCGAAGGCTCCGGCGGTGACCTGTGCAAGCAGCGTCACGTTGCCTCGGGGAAGGACATGGTGAGCGCGAATCAAGAGCGCCAGGCCGATCAGCATCACGCCGAGCAGCACCCCAAGCGAGAGCTCCGTGCGCTGGGCCGTTCTGACCCGGGGCTCCCGGAAAGCCGGGACGCCGTTGGAGATCGCCTCGACCCCGGTCACGGCCGAGCATCCCGAGGCGAACGCCTTAAGCAGGAGCACGATCCCGAGCGCTTCCTTGACGGGGAAGCGCTGAGGCGTTCCGATCACCGCCACCGGATGTGGATGGAACGCCCCGACCGCGATCACCGCGAGGGTGCTGACGACGAAGATCGCCGTGGGCAGCATCAGAAACCGCGCGGATTCGGCGATGCCGAACATGTTCACCGCCGTAAGCACCGCCAGGCCGATCAGCGACATCAACAGCAGGTGGTTTGACAGCGCGGGGAAGGCGCTGGCGACGCTCGCTGCGCCCGCGGCGAGGCTGACCGCGACCGTCGTTACGTAGTCCACGACCACCGCCGCTGCGGCGAGCATGCTCGCCCACCGGCCGAGGTTCGCCTTCGCCACCGAGTAGGCGCCGCCGCCCTCCGGATGCGCCTCGATCACCTGTGAGTAGGAGACGACCAGCAGCACCAGCATCGCCGCGATCACGATGGTCAGCGGCAGGACGTCGGTCAGCGCGCCGGCGCCCGCTGCGACCAGGACCACGGCCATTGCCTCGGGGCCGTAGGCGACGCTCGAGAGCGCGTCGAGGCTGAGCGCTGAGAGACCACCCAGCACCCCCAGCTCGTGGCCGTGCTCGGCATGCTTGCCGGTGCGTGCGCGGGGTTCTCGCTGCGAGTCGCTCAAGAGGGATCGGCCTGATCGCCGCCGCGTGAACTTTCGCACGCAGCACGGACCCTCGGATCGGTCCGTTGCCCGCGGCTAGCATCGATGCTCAATGGATCAGGACGGGCCCGATCGCAGACAACGACTGCTGATCCTCGGCATCTGCTCGATGAGCCTCCTGATCGTGGGCCTCGACACGACGATCGTGAACGTCGCGCTGCCGTCGATCCACGCTTCGCTGCACGCGTCGCTGCCGGAGCTCCAGTGGACGATCGACGCGTATACGCTCGTGCTCGCGAGCCTGCTGATGCTCGGCGGCTCGACCGCGGACCGGATCGGACGGCGGCGCACATTCCAGGCCGGGCTCATCGTCGGCGGTGCGCTGGTCGACTCGGTCGGCTGGCGCGCCGTGTTCCTCGTCAACGTGCCGGTCGGCATGCTCGCAATCGCGCTGACCGCCGCGTTCGTGCCCGAGTCGCGCGCAGCGCGGCCGCGCCGGTTCGACGCGGTCGGGCAGCTGCTCGTGATTGCCGCGCTCGCGTCGCTGACGTACGCGATCATCGAAGGCCCAGGTACCGGCTGGGGCTCCGGCGAGATCCTGGGTCTATTCGCGTTCTCGGGCGCGTGCTCGGCGGCTTCCTGTTCCTGAACACGCTCTACCTACAAGATGTCCGGGGTCTGTCGCCGCTGCAGGCGGGGCTCTACCTGCTGCCGATGGCGATCATGACGCTGATCTCCGCGCCGCTTTCGGGCCGGCTCGTCGGCCGGCGAGGGGCACGCCCGTCGCTGCTGGCAGCCGCGGTGGCGATGATCGTCGCGGCCCTGATGCTGACGAGGATCACTCCCGGGACTCCGGCCGCGTATCTGCTCACCGCGTATTTCCTGTTCGGGCTGGGCGCGGGGCTCGTCAATCCGCCGATCACCAACACGGCGGTCTCCGGAATGCCTCCCGCTCAGGCGGGGGTCGCCGCGGCGGTGGCGTCCACCAGCCGGCAGGTGGGAATGACGCTGGGGGTGGCGGTTCTCGGCGCGGTCGCCGGGCGGGACCATCTCCTCCCCGCTCGGCCGGGGCTTCGCCACGGCTACCCATTCCGCGTGGTGGATCTTGGTCGCGTTGGGCGCCGCCGTGCTCGTACTCGGCATCCTGACGACGACGGAGTGGGCTGCGCAGACCGCGCTCCGCAAGCGATCTCCCACCTCCTACAGCCCGCTGACGGCATGATTGCGGTCAGCGGCGCCGATGAGCTCTCCGTTTCACTCCCTCTACAGCCATGGATTCGTGCGCGTGGCGGCTGCGGTCCCACGGGTCGGGCTCGCCGATCCCGCTTTCAACGCGCAGCACACGCTCGCACTCGCGCAGCAGGCCGCTGACGAGAGAGCCGCCCTGGTCGTGTTCCCGGAGCTCGGCCTGTCCGCGTACTCGATCGAGGACCTTCTGCATCAGCAGGCGCTGAGCGACGCCGTGCTCGAAGCGCTGTCGAGGCTCGTCGCCGAGAGCGCCGCGCTCGAACCGGTGCTCGTCGTGGGCGCGCCGCTGCGCGCCGAAGGCGGGCTGTTCAACAGCGCGGTCGTGATCCACCGCGGCCGCGTCCTCGGCGTCGTTCCCAAGAGCTACCTCCCCGAGTACCGCGAGTTCTACGAGAAGCGGCACTTCCGCGCCGCCCGCGACCTGATCGGTCGCGAGCTACGGCTGCTCGGCGAGACCGTTCCGTTCGGCGCCGATCTGCTGTTCTGCTGTGCCGATCTTCCGGCGCTGTCGCTGTTCGTCGAGATCTGCGAGGACGTATGGGCGCCGATTCCGCCGAGCAGCTACGGCGCGATGGCTGGAGCCACCGTCCTTGCAAACCTGTCGGACAGCAACGTCACGATCGGCAAGGACGACTACCGCCGCACCCTGTGCGCGTCGCAGTCGGCGCGGATGATCGCGGGATACGTGTTCGCCTCAGCGGGCGCGGGAGAGTCGACCACCGATCTCGCATGGGACGGTCAGGCGCTGATCTACGAGAACGGCGACATGCTCGCGGAGAGCGAGCGCTTCGCCGCCGGCGAGCAGCTGATCTTCGCCGATCTGAACCTCGATCGGCTGCTCTCGGACCGCGCCACGACGAGCAGCTACGGCGACTGCATCCACGATCACCGCGATCGGCTCGCGTCGATGCGGAGGATCGAGTTCGACCTGGGCCTCGGCGATCAGGCAGTGCCGTTGCGCCGCGAGATCGAGCGCTTCCCGTACGTCCCGGCCAACCCGGTGAGTCGCAACGATCGTTGCGAGGAGGTCTACAGCATCCAGGTCCAGGGCCTCGAGACGAGGCTGCGGGCGACCGGAATAGAGAAGGTCGTGATCGGGGTCTCCGGCGGGCTTGACTCGGCGCACGCGCTGATCGTGGCCGCGCGAGCGATCGAGCGGATGGGCCTGCCCCGAGCGAACGTGCTCGGCTACACGATGCCCAGCTTCGCCACCAGCGAGCTCACGCTGAGAAACGCCCACGCCCTGATGAACGCACTCGGCGTGAGCGTGGGCGAGATCGACATCCGCCCGTCGGCGATGCAGATGCTGCGCGACCTGGGGCACCCCGCGGCCGACGGCGACCCCGCGTATGACATCACCTACGAGAACGTTCAGGCGGGCGAGCGCACGTCGCATCTGTTCCGCCTCGCCAACCATCATCGCGCGCTGGTGGTCGGGACCGGCGACCTGTCGGAGCTTGCGCTCGGCTGGAGCACCTACGGGGTCGGCGACCAGATGTCCCACTACAACGTCAACGCCTCGGTTCCCAAGACCCTGATCCAGTTCCTCCTGAGGTGGGCGATCGACACGGAGCAGCTCAGCCCGCAGGCAAACGAGGTGCTCGGGTCCGTCCTCGAGACCGAGATCTCCCCGGAGCTCGTGCCGCACCAAGACCCTGATTCCGACCGGCCTGGAGCGGACAGCGAACGTGTCGTCGGCCCGTACGAGCTCCAGGATTTCTTCCTGTACCACGTCCTGCGGTTCGGCTACAGCCCCAGCAAGGTCGCGTTCATGGCGCACCATGCCTGGAGCGACCGCACGAAAGGCCAGTGGCCCGACCTGATTGGAGAGGACCGCCGCAACCAGTACTCGCTGGCGGAGATCAAGCGCTGGTTCGAGGTGTTCCTCGAGCGGTTCTTCCACCTCAGCCAGTTCAAGCGCTCGGCGATGCCGAACGCCCCCAAGGTGGGCTCGGGAGGCGCCCTCTCGCCCCGGGGAGACTGGCGCGCGCCCAGCGACAGCTCGGCGACGATGTGGCTGGCGGAGCTTCGCGACGGCGTGCCAGACGAGTCGTGACCCGCGGCGCGACTTGCGGACTGCGCGAGCCGCGCGTATCTTGGATCTCGCGCATATCGGAATAATGCGTCGGGGCCATGCATATTCACGCTCGGGGCGGACTGGGCGCGGTGTGTGCAGCCGAACATTCGCGGAACACGGACGGTCATCCACTCCACTCCCTCCCCCAACGCCGATGTAGCGCGAATGGCGACCGTCTCTAAGCGCGGCGGCCCGGGGCAGCCTTCCGGCAGCCGGCGGACGACCTCGGACCGGGCCCGTGTTGCGCGGCGCGCCCTCGCCTGCGCAGCCGTGTTCGCGCTCGCGTTGCATCTCGCCCACGGGCAGCTCGGAGTGGGTGGGCGGGCGATGCAGGCGGCGATCGACGACTGGCTGTTCAACGGGGTGATCCTGGCGGCGGCGGTCTCCTGCCTGCTCCGGGCCCGGATTGCTCGGAGCGCGCGGCTGGCGTGGCTGCTGCTCGCGCTCGGCCTGCTGCTCGCGGTGTCGGGGGACGTCTACTACTCGGTCGTCTACGGGGACGGGTCGATGGCCAGCCCGACGCTCGCCGACTTGTTCTACCTCCTCTACTACCCGGCGGTGTTCGGCGCGATCGTCCTGCTGCTGCGCGAGCGCATGGAGCGCTTCTCCGCCAGCACCTGGCTCGATGGCGCGATCACCGCCACCACCGCCGCCGCGGTGACAGTTGCGCTGGCGTTCGATCCGATCATCCGGAGCCGCCTCGGCGGCAGCGTCGCCAACTCCGCGGTCAACCTCGCCTACCCGGTGGCCGACGTGGCACTGCTCGCGATCGTGCTGGTCGGATTCGCGCTGGTCGGCTGGCGTCCCGGCCGGGCGTGGCTGCTCCTTGGGCTGGGACTGGCGGTGAGCTCGATCGCGGACACCGCCGATCTGTACCAGCTTGCCAACGGCACGTACCACGTCGGCGGAATCGTCGATTCGCTGTACCTGCTCTCGGCGCTCCTGGTCGCGTTCGCCCCCTGGCAACCCCGGTCGCGACACCACGCGACCCGCTTCGAGGACACCAGGCTGCTGCTCGTTCCCGGCGCATTCGCGATCGTGGCCCTCGCCGTGCTCGTGTATGGCGGCTTTCGCCGGGTCAACGACGCCGGCCTGATTCTCGCCGCGGTGGCGATCCTGCTCGTGATCGTCCGTGCGGCCTGGACGTTCCGGGCCAATCTGAGGCTGCTGGAGGCATCGCGGCACGACGCCGTGACCGACTCGCTCACCGGCCTGGGCAACCGGCGGCTGATGAACGCTGAGCTGCAGCGCGCGCTCGCCGATGGCCCCGCCTCCGCCCCGGCGTCGCTCGCGATGTTCGACCTGGACGGCTTCAAGCTCTACAACGACCGGTTCGGGCACATGGCGGGCGATACGCTGCTGGCTCTGCTCGGGCATCGCCTCGAGGTGGCCGTGGCAGACGCCGGCCACGCGTACCGCCCGGGAGGGGACGAGTTCTGCGTGCTCCTGCAGTGCGACCGGCGTGAGGCCGAAGCGCGGATCGCGGCAGCCGCCTCCGCGCTCGCGGCGCACGGCGACGGCTTCAGCGTGACGGCATCGTTCGGGCGGGTGTGGATCCCGAGCGAGGCGCACACGCCGTCGCTCGCACTCCGGCTCGCGGACGACCGCATGTATGCCCAGAAGGGCAGCCGTCGCGGATCGGCGCGCCAGCAGACGCACGACGTGCTGCTCGGCGTCCTGCGCGAGCGCGAGCCAGGGCTTCACGAGCACCTTCGCGAGGTTGGACGGCTCGCCGCGATCGTCGGACGGGCGCTCGGCATGTCCGATTCCGAGCTCGACGACCTGCACCGAGCGGCGGAGCTCCACGACATCGGCAAGGCGGCCGTTCCGGACACGATCCTCAGCAAGCCGGGTCCACTTGCGCAGGAGGAATGGGATTTCGTGCGACGCCACACGCTGATCGGCGAGCGGATCCTGCTGGCCGCGCCGGCATTGGCCCCGGTTGCCGCGATCGTCCGCGCAAGCCACGAGCGATGGGATGGGACCGGCTATCCCGACCGTCTCGGCGGCGTGGCGATCCCGCTCGCCGCACGGATCGTCGCCGTCTGCGATGCGTTCTCCGCGATCACCGGCGATCGCCCCTATGCGCCCGCGCGCACTCGCGAGCAGGCGATCGAGGAGCTGCAGGCAAACGCCGGGACGCAGTTCGATCCCGCGGTCGTGCGGGCCTTCCTGGACGCGCTCGAGCGCGTTGCGGTGACTCGGCTGCGAGTCGTCAAGGACGCGGCCGGAGCCTAGGCCGGCGCCGCGCCGGCGAAGTGCCGACGCAGCTCGTGCGCGTATGCCCGCCCGAGCGAGGCGCGGTGCTCGGCGAGCCAGTCGCTGAAGCGGATCCGCCCGCGAGGCTCCTGTGCAGAGACGAGCAGCCCGCCAGTCAGACCGTCGATCTCCTCGCGAGTCAGGACCACGTCGCGCATCACGAGCCCGAGGGCGCGAGACACCGCCGACATCGCCGCCGGCGGAAGGTGAACGATGCGGGAGCGGGCCCCCACCGCTTGACGGATGGCCTTGACCAGCTCCTCGAACGACATCCTCTCCGGACCGGCAGCATCGACGATGACATTCCCCTCGGCATGTGCGACGTCCTCGGAGATCCTCGCGACGTCATCGATGTGCACCGGCTGCACCGGATAGTGACCCGTCCCGGGAAGCGCGAACACGGGAAAGTGGCGCAGGATCCATGCGATGTTGTTGGCGAGCACCTCGCTGTCGCCGCCGAAGATCCAGGTCGGCCTGACGATCGAATACGGCACGCTGACATCGGCCAGACCCTGTTCGACCTGCGCCTTACCCCGGAAATACCGAAGCGACGAGTCGAGCGAAGGGTTCGAGACGCTCAGATGGACGATCCGGGCAACCCCCGCCTGGCGGGCCGCGTCGAACAGCATGTGGGAATTGGCGACCGCGGCTTCGAACGTCACGCGGCGATGATCGAAGCGGACCCAGTACGTGTTGTAGAGAGTGGTTACCCCCTCGAGGCTCCGGGCGAGCGCCACCGGGTCATCGAACCGGTAGGGCAGCGCCCTCACGCGGTCGCGCAGCAGATGTGCTCGCTCAGGGTGGAATGTGAGCGTCCTGACCTCGCGGCCTTCGTCGAGGAGCCGCTGGGCGATGCCGGATCCGGTGTTGCTGAATGCACCGGTCACCAGATCCAGGTTGGTGTCGCTTACGGGCAGGGATCCCAAGGAGAGTGGGCGCGAGCGAGACACCGGGGCGCGCTATACATCAGGCCCTCGAAGGGCAATCGCGCGGCAGGCTCGCGAGCCCCATGACGCCTGCGCTTTGATCAAGTCATCGGCTCGCGCCCGTCGAGAACCTAACGGTTCGGCCGGCGTGCACCAACCCGCACGCCCAAGTTCCACCCGCAAATAGCGGCCAAGCTTCGGCACGTCGGAAGCCCGCCTAAGATGTCCGGCGGCAGTGAGCATCACGACGGCGCCACCCGCGAGTCCGGTACCGCCGACTCCGCCGACGTTCGCCGGACCGTCGGCTCCCCAGCCGGATCCGCCCCGTCGGCGATCGGCTTGGCGTCTGCTGCTCGGTTGCTTGACCCTGCTCCTGTGCGCGATGGGGGCGGGGGCCAATTTCGTGCTCGGGGAGGTGCACACCCTGCGTGATGCGCTCAACCTGAGCTCGGCGCTGAGCCTTCCGTCCGGCTCGCTGGCGTCCGCCGGTTGGGGCGACCCGCAGACGTTGCTGCTCGTCGGAGACGACCAGCGGGCGCTGACCCGGTACTACCACGTGGCCGTCCCGCCGCACGCGAACGAGATGATCCTCGTTCGGATCGACCCGAGCAAGCCGTACATCTCGATGATGTCGATCCCCCGCGAGCTCCAGGTCACGATCGACACGCCCAACCAGGGGCCGATCACCACCCGCTTCAACTACGCCTACACCGCCGGCGGGATCCCGCTGCTCGTCTCGACGATCAAGCACACGCTCGGGTTGTCGGTGAACCACGTGATGGTCATCACCTTCGCGCGGTTCAAGCGCGCCGTGGACCAGATGGGCTGCGTGTACACGACCGTCGACCGCCGCTACTTCCACGTCAACGTTCCCGGGACCGACCAGTACCAGGAGATCAACCTTCAGCCCGGCTACCAGGACCTGTGCGGAGCAGCCGCTCTGCAGTTCGTCTCCTACCGTCACGGCGATACGTCGCTGGTCCGCGATGCCCGCGACCAGAGCTTTCTGCTCGACGTCAAGAAACAGTACGGCCCGACGCTTGCGGGCAATGTCCATCAGTTCGAGCAGATCTTCGGACGCGCCGTGCAGACCGACCGCGGGCTGCACACGAACTCCGGGATTTTGAACCTGATCGGGACGATGATCTCCTCGGCCGGGCGGTCGGTGCGCCAAGTGCAGTTCCAGGTGAACCTGGTGCCCGCCGGCGGCACCAGCTGCTCGTGCGTCACGGCCGGCCGAGGGCAGATCGCGGCGAGTGTCCGCTCGTTCCTGTACGGCTCCTCGACGCCGGAGAAGGAGCGCACGGCGGCGGTGGCCCGCGCAGTCCACGACCGCAAGGCCGTCGCGCGCCTGCCGCTCGTGCCGACCGGCTCCTCAGAGCTCGCGCAAGCGCAGACAGCGGCGGCCGGAATGCCGTTCCGGTATGAGTATCCGCGCGTCCAGGACCGGGGCGGCAGCGTCGTGTCACCGCTCCTGCGCGACTACCTGATCCACGGCCCGGGCGGACTCGCGTACCCGATCTATGTGGACGTGTTCTCGGCTGGGCAGCTCGGCCAGTACTACGACGTCCAGGGCACGAGCTGGACCGGCGCGCCGCTCTTCCAGAACCCCCAGCAGACCGTTTCAGTCGCCCGGCGCACGTACTACCTCTTCTACGAGAGCCAGCACCTGAACGTCGTCGGCTGGACCGAGCATGGCGCCGCCTACTGGGTTCGGAACTCGCTCAGCAACTCGCTCCCGAACGGGGAGCTCCTCGCGATCGCGGAGCAGACTCGACCCGTCGGCGGAAGCGTGGGTATCGTGCGCTCGCCGGTCGCGCTCAATGCCGCCAGCGTGCCCGCGTTCATCCCGCCCACGCCTAAGACCAACCTGCGGCAGCTGCTCGGATCGCTTGGCGGACTGCTTGGACTCCTCCTGTTCCCGCTGCTTGCGATCCCATTGATCAAGCGCCGCAGCGAGCTGCGAGCGCTCCGAGCGCAGCTGAACGCCACGTCCTTGGTCGAGGCGGAGCTCGCCTCATCGTTCGCCCGCAACCCGGCGAAGGTCGCCGCCGCGCTGGCAGCCAGTGCCCCGGCGGCACCTGCGGCCGGCGTCGCTATGCCGTCCGCCGCCGGCTCCCCGCCTGTCGGTCCGGCGAGGAGGGCCCACGCCGCTCGCCATCGCCGTCGCCGTCGCCGCACGCAAGCGACCGCGCTGGTCGCCGTCGCCGCGCTCGCCGCCGCCGTCGTGTTCGTCGTCGAGCGCGGCCAGGCCCCGAACCAACGCGCCACGCACGCCCTCGCGGCGGCCGGCATTCCGTCGGCCCCGATCGCTGTCCTGAATGCCACAACCACGCAGGGGGCCGCGGGACGCCTCACGCAGCAGCTGCGCAGCCACCGGGTGAAGGTCTGGCTGATCGGAGACCTCAGCGGGTGGCAGCACCCGGGCTTGTGGATCCTGTACGCGCCCGGCCAGCGCGATCAAGCGGCGCAGCTGGTCCGGTTCGTTCCCGGGCGAGCGACGCTCGCTCCGATCGACGCCTCCACCCAGGCCGCGGCTGGGCGCAGCAAGGTCGTCGTCGTCATCGGGTAGGGCGACCTCATGCTCCGGGGTTAGCTGGCGCAGCAGCCCTCTCCGCGCCAGGTCTCGAGGCCTTCATGCACGGCCAGCGCGGCGATCCCGAGCGCGACGGCCGGGTCCGCCCACCACAGTCCAAAGGCGGCATTGAGCACAAGCCCGATCAGCACCGCCGCGGCGAGGTAGGCGCACAACATGTTCTGCCGTCCCTCCCCCACAGTCGCGAGCGATACAAGCCGGCCGCCGATGCGCATCTTGGCGCGCCCGAGCAAGGGCATGACGGCAATGCTCGCGATCGACAGGGCGATCCCGATCCAGCTACTCGATGGGTGATCGCCACCCGTGATCGTCCGGAGCGCCTCCTCGGCGATATACGGAGCCAGCAGGAAGAAGCTGATCGCGACGAGCTTCCGGGCGCG
>CATPBV010000127.1 GCA_955652345.1 uncultured Solirubrobacteraceae bacterium
GAGCTCTGGCGCCCGATCGCGGCCGAGCAGCGCGAGCGCCGCAACCGCGGTGAACCGTTGACGCACAAGCTGGTTGAGCTGCCGGCGACCTCACGCCGCTCCGAACGACTACTCGGCCCGCTGCAGGCGCTCCTGGTTGACGGCTAGCTCAACGCTGGTGCTTGGCGGGCTCTCGCAGGGGCGCGAAGCCGCAGCTTCGCTCTTCGCTTCGTCCAGTAGCGGTCGGCGAGCGCCCAGCCGCCGTAGCCAAGCGCGCCGACCGTGCCGGTTGCGGTCAGGAGCACGCCGGCGGCGCTGACGCCAGCGACACCTGTGGACCCGAGGATCAGGACCATCGCCGCCGTGCCGACGCCGACACTTAACGGCAACACGCCGAGCGCCGCGACGGCGATCAGCACGGCGGTCGCGTCAAACACCGAGGCGTGGACGCCGCTAGCGTGCAACATCAGCCAGTTGCGCGCGATCTGCGCGCTGACGGCGAGCGCAACGAAGACCGCGACGCGTGTGCGGGCGCGCGCGTCGCCCAGCGCGGCGAGACCCTTCCACCATCCGCTGGAGTGGCGCCGGGCCAGCCGCGCGAGCCCCGCGACAGCGGCGAGAACCGCGCACAAGCCGACGAGTGGTGTCCACCACGGCAAACCTAGAGGCGCGACCAGCGTGAACGAGAACAACGTCGCGAGCGCGAGCTCCATCAGCACAATCGGGATCTCGGTGGCCACAAGCACCACCGCCTTCGGCGTCTCTCGGGGGGCTGCACGCCGAAGCGAGGCGATCCGCACGGCGAACCCCAGCTCGCCGTTAACAATGTTGCCGAGATAACCGACGCCGGCCGCGCCGTATAAGCGCCGGCGGCCGACAATGCCGCCGGCAGCGTGCACGCACACATTCCATGACTCGCTGCGCGCCAAAAGCGACACGGTCTGTAGAACCGCAGCGGCACTCAACGCCCACCACGGCGCGCCAGCGGCGGCACTCGCGAACTGTCCCCAGCGACCGGCAAGAACGAACACCAGCACACCCACCACGATCAGCGTTCCGACCGCGGTCAGCAGCCGGGGCCGGCGATTGGCTAACGCTCCTAGACGCCGCCCAGCCCTCACCACGACGTGGTTCGATCTGGGCGGGGACCGCTTGTCGACGACAACCTCGTCAGCTGCGCTCGGACCAGACATCAACTCAGGCTTGCCACTGCAAGCAGGCGGCCGGAGGGCGGGCCCAAGCGCCTGAGCTGTCAAACGGGCTTCGCCGTCGGAGACTGCATGCTCGCCCCCGACCTCGGGTCGTGGGAGCGGGGCCGAGTCACCGTTCATAAGCGCCAACTCATGGATCACTCGATCGGCCAGCGGGGCCTTCGGCTCGACGGCGACTTGAGAACCATCGGACCGTCCTTGAGCGCCCCCGGAATGTCCGGCGGGGCGTTCCTTGACATCTCCTCTATGACGCACGCCAATTCATCCGGATCGGCCTTGACCTTGAAGGACGTGATCTGGTTAGTAGTAGTGGCGTCGTCCCCCGACGGCACGTCCCATCGAACCGAGAATCGCGAGGATCACGCCGACCACCAGCACGATGATCCCGATACCCCATAGGACGGCGAGCTTGGTAACGATTGCGGCGATGATCAGCAGGCAGATACCGAAAACGATCATTGGGTCTCCTGACCTCTAATTTGAAGAGCACATTTGACTTGCAGTCCTTGTGCACGGGTCGCCGGCCGCCGAGGGCGGAGCGGGCGGGCGGTTCTTAGCTTGAACTCATCGACAATCCGCTTCCTGCTCTTAGTGCGAGTCGGATCTGATCGACGTGCGCCTCCGCCTGCTCGAGGCTCGATGCATGACCGTCACTCGCCGCACCGCTTCAACCGCGCCGTGCAGCGCATTTCGGGGTGGCGGTAGGTCGCGTGGACTGGAGGGTGGGGGTGCGGCTCTACATGACTCATGGTGCCTAGCTGCGTCGGCCGCGGCGCCTAAAGCCGATGCCACCGGTTAGCAGTAGGACTAGGAGTACGATGATGATGAATGTGAGCACGGTTTACCTTCCGAGTGTTCGTGTGGATCCGGGTTGCACGCACGCGCGTGCTTCTACTTCCTGCGGCGGCCGGTGAGGGTGTCGGCGACCTTGCCGACGGCCTTCTTTGCAGAGCCTTTGGCTTGATCGACTCGCCCCTCGCGCTTGAGGTGTCTGTCTCCGGTCAGAGCGCCGGTTGCCTCCTTCGCGCGACCCTTCGCTTTGTCGATGTTCCCGCGGGTCATGAGACCTCCTTGGTTCGGTGCAAGATGAGGGGGTTGGCTCGCGTCTAGCGGCGAGAGCCGAGCAGTCGTCCGACCAGTCCACCAACGAGGAGGTAGACGACGGCGGCGACGCCCCAGTTGACCGCGAGCGCGACCCTCGCGCTGTGGAAGCTGAAGATGCCGTCGAACGGGCCGACCAACCAGCGCGCCGCGTCGTGGACGTCAACGACGATGGTGTTGGTCGCGTTCGCCTTGAGCAGCACGAGCACGATCCCGGCGACGATGATCAGCACGATGATGCTGATGATCAGGTGCACGACACGGGCAAGCGCGCCTATTGATGCCCTGGATCCCCGGGAGAAGCCACCAGCGCCCCGGCGATAAGACCGCCCTCCGGAATCGACTGCCGGCGCGGTGCCTGCGGGCTTGGCACGGAACATGAGAGAAACCTCCTCTTGGATTTCAGTCCCCTCCGAGCAACGCACGGCGGGTCGCGAACCCCCAAAGGGATCAACTAGGGCGGAGGTCAATCACGTCGGCAAGTCGCAGCGACGGCAAGGTCAGGCAGCGGAGACTGGTCGGCTTGGTCAGCGACCGTCCAACACCGATCATACTCCCTTGTGCTAATCGGCACCAACCTGGTACGACGCTGTGGAGCATGCAAGCGTCTCAAGCGCTCCGCGGATCGTCATCAGACGCCTCTGCCGACAAATCGACGGCGTTTGGTGCCACGTGATGATCGCCTCACACGCGAGAGGTCGCTGGTCCCATCACAGCCGTGCCCATCAGGTGGAGGCCTGTGTGAATCCCGATCAACTCTCCTCTGACGGCCGCGCGATCCCACCCGCACGAACCCGTACGTCCCGAGCAACGACGCTAGCACCCGGTCAGGACAGCGCACGGCCCAGCTCACTTGCGAGAATGCGCCCTGTGCCCGTCACGGCTGCCCGATGAGCGACGTTCTCGAGCGTGCCCGCGAGCGCGTGCTGACCGAGGGGCTGGGGCTGGATGAACGGTCCGTCCTCGAGGTCCTCAGCCTGTCAGACGATCGTGTGCCGGAAGCGCTGGCGCTCGCGCACGAGGTGCGGTTGCGCTGGTGCGGCGCGGAGGTCGAGGTCGAAGGGATCGTGAGCGTGAAGACCGGCGGCTGTCCCGAGGACTGCCACTTCTGCTCGCAGTCCGGGAGGTTCGACACGACCGTGCGGGCGACGCGCCTCGACATCCCGTCGCTGGTCGAGGCTGCTCGGCAGACCGCCCAGACCGGAGCGAGCGAGTTCTGCATCGTCGCCGCGGTGCGCGGTCCCGATGAGCGGCTGATGGCTCAGGTGCGGGAGGGGATCGAGGCGATCCGCTCGGCGATCGACATCAACGTGGCGTGCTCGCTGGGGATCCTCACGCGATCGCAAACCGCCGACCTGGCCGACATGGGCGTGCATCGCTACAACCACAACCTCGAGACCGCGCGCTCCTATTTCCTCAAGGTTGTGACCACGCACACGTGGGAGGAGCGCTGGGACACATTGCAGCTGGTGCGCGAGTACGGGATGGAGGTCTGCTGCGGAGCGATCGTAGGGATGGGCGAATCACTCGAGCAGCGCGCCGAGCTCGCGCTGGAGCTTGCTCGTCTGGATCCGGACGAGGTTCCGCTGAACTTCCTCGATCCGCGCCCGGGTACGCCTTTTGGCGAGCTCGAGCCGCCCAGCGCCGGCGAGGCGTTGCGCGCGGTAGCGGCGTTTCGGCTCGCGCTGCCACGAACCGTGCTGCGGCTCGCGGGCGGACGTGAGCTCACCCTCGGCGATCTCGGCGCGCGCCAGGGGATGCTCGGCGGGATCAACGCGCTGATCGTCGGCAACTACCTGACGACGCTGGGCAGGAGCCCAGATGGGGATCTGGAGATGCTCGCCGAGCTCGCGATGCCAGTGAAGGAGCGCTCCGCCCAGGGATGACCGAAGGGCCTTACTGCGACGGCTGCGGCAAGCCGGTCGCGGGTATCGATCACAGCCGCTGTCGCACCCGCAGAGCAGCGACCGACCCGCCCAGGTTCTGCACCGGCTGCGCCCGCAAGTTGGTCGTCCAGGTGCTGCCGCTCGACTGGACCGCGTACTGCGTGCGCTGCGGACCGGTCAGACGTCGCGAGGCGAGCGCGTCACAATCTGATGCTCGACACCGAACGAAGGAGGCAGCAATGGGATTCTTGGACAAGGCCAAGGCGGCCGCGGAGCAGGCGGCGGTCAAGGCCAAGGAGGGCGTCGAAGAGGTTCAGACTAAGCGCGAGCTGTCACAGGCGTATGGAGACCTCGGTCGCGCGGCGTATCGTCTCGCTTCGTCGGGCCAGATCTCGCACCCGGAGCTGGCCGCGCTTGTGGATCGAATCTCTGAGATGGAGTCCTCGAGCGGCGGCGGAGACGGCGCCGCGGCGGGCTACGGCGCGCCCCAGACGCCTGCGTAGAGCCCGCGCGGATCTCGAGCAGCCCTAGGACTCGGCCACGTAGTGCCGGCCGCCGCCGGCGTCCGTCCAGACTCGCATGACGCGGCCGGATCCCGGGTCGCGGAACCGCTCGCCCGTCGGGGTCCAGCCCGGCTGGGGCGCGTCCGCGTCGCCGTGGCCGCGTCCCCTTCGGGGGCGGGCGGACTGCTCGAAGGCGCTGGCGAGCGGCGGCAGGTCCGCCATCACGCTCGCGACCTCCTCGTGCGTTGTCGCGTTCGCGACCACTGTAACCCGGCGCTCGAGCTCATCGACCTCCAGCCTTCCTTCCGCAGCGTGCCGAGCGAGCGCCTCGAACGCGAGCTCGCGGTCTGCGTCGCTGAGGCGCACCGCTTCGCTACGCGATGCGGTCGGCTTTCACGGCTGTCCCGTAGGCGACGATCTCGGTGAACTGCTGGCCGATCTCCGAGGAGTCGAATCGCACGGCGATCACCGCATCGGCGCCGAGCAGGCGGGCGTTGTCGACCATCCGGTCGATCGCGTGGCGCCGGGAATCCTCGAGCAGCTGCGTGTACTCGGGGATCTCTCCTCGCCGAAGCCCCTTCAATGAAGCGGTGACCCCCCCGGTGAAGCCCATGCTCCTCACGACGAGCCCGTAGCAGACGCCGAGCGTCTCCCCGATCCTCCATCCGGGCAGCTCGAACGCCGTCGTCATCGGGAGCGTCGTTGCGGCGCCTTGGTCGGACATCGCGCGCAACTGTAGTGCCTGCGTCGCGCGGCCGATACCTTTGCCGACTCCATGCTCGAGAACGTCTCACGGATCGCTCCAATGCTCGCCGTCGCGCTGTGCGTCGCGGCGTGCGGCGGCAGTGGCTCGTCGAGCCAGACGTCAACGGGCAGCTCTAGCACCCCGACGACCACGACCACCACGCAGGTCATTGGCTTCGAGGGGATGCCGATCGAGCAGGGAGCCGACCTGGCGTCCCCGGGCACGACGGGAACCGGAACCGTGGACGGCATCACCTGCGGTTCCAGCGAGCAGCTCGCCTATCACGTGCACGCGCACCTGACCGTGTACGTGAACGGCGCGCCGCGGGCGCTCCCGGGCGGAATCGGGATCCCCGGCTCTACGGTCGTCAACTCGACGGCCGGCCCGGTCGCATCGGGTGGGCAGTGCATCTACTGGCTCCACACCCATGCGCCCGACGGGGTGATCCACATCGAGTCGCCGACGGTGCGCGTCTACACGCTGGGCGAGTTCTTCGACGAGTGGCGTCAGCCGCTGAGTTCAGGAGGCGTGGCCGGAGCCACGGGTCCAGTCACGGCGATCGTCGACGGCAAACCGTGGACCGCGAGCCCGAGAGCGATTCCGCTCCTGCCCCACACGGTGATCCAGCTGGACGTGGGCTCTCCGACGGCGCCGTTCCAGCAGGTGTCCTGGGCCGGTACTCAACTCTAGAGGGCCACGATCGGCCGCAAACTGCGGGCTCCGTTTGTCCCGATGTCTAGACGGCCAAGTCGTTTGCTGGACGTCAGGCCATGGGCGCCGCGTCTCAGGCTGGCGACCATGCTCGCTAAACCGGGGACGTATAGCCCGACACAAGGAGAACAACCTTTGCCCCTGCCGTACCCCACCTGGCTCAGCCCTGGAGACAACGCGTGGCAGCTGACTGCCGCGACGCTGGTCGGCCTGATGAGCGTTCCCGGCCTCGTCGTCCTCTACGGCGGCGTGATGCAGAAGCGCTGGTCGATCAACAGCATGATGCTGACGTTTGCCGCGTTTGCGGTCGTGCTGATCGTCTGGGTCCTGTGGGGTTTCAAGATGGCCTTCGGTCATCCGATCGGCTCGGGCTCGGGCTTCTTCTCGACCTTTGTCGGGATCCCCGGGACGATCCTCGGCGCTGCACAGGAGGAGGGCCGAGCGAACATCCCGCTTCTGAGCGGGGGGATGCCCGGCTTCAGATTCCCGCAGTCATCCCTCGCGTACTTCCAGTTCGTGTTCGCGGCGATCACGCCGATCCTGATGCTGGGTTCCGTCCTCGGCCGCGTGAACTTCAAGGCCTGGATTCCATTCGTCGCGCTGTGGTCGACGTTCATCTACTCGATCAACGCGTTCCTGATCTGGGGAGGCGGCTGGTTCGCTCACATGGGCGCGATCGACTACTCC
Organism: uncultured Solirubrobacteraceae bacterium; assembly: GCA_955652345.1. Taxonomy (GTDB): domain Bacteria; phylum Actinomycetota; class Thermoleophilia; order Solirubrobacterales; family Solirubrobacteraceae; genus Palsa-465. The sequence continues at coordinate 6,824 of CATPBV010000127.1, forward strand.
GGTGGCTACGTGATCCACCTGTCGGCGGGCGTATCGGGGTTTGTGGCGGCGGCCGTGATCGGCCCGCGTTTGCAGCGAGACCGCGAGATCGATGCGCCGAACAACGTCGCGATGGTCGCGGTTGGCGCCGGGCTGCTGTGGCTGGGCTGGAACGGCTTCAACGGCGGTGACCCCTACTTCGCCGGCGCGAACGCCTCGGCGGCGGTGCTCAACACGAATCTGTGCACGGCGGTCGCGTTCCTGTGCTGGGTCGGATGGGATTACCTCACGGGCCGCAAGCCCGGGCTGATCTCGGGAGTCAACGGGATGATCACGGGCTTGGTGGCGATCACCCCCGCTGCCGGCTACGTCAACGGCTGGGGAGCGATCGCGCTGGGCGTGATCGCCTCGAGCGTCGTCTACCTCGCGCTCAACTACCTGAGCCGGCTGCGGCCGTTCCGAAAGGTCGACGACACGCTCGGCGTGGTCTACACGCACGGGTTTGCGGGCTTGGCCGGCGGACTGCTGGTGGGGATCTTCGCGGACCCCGCGATGCTGGTCTACCCGGGACGTGGCTCGATTCCGGGCATCTCCGCGACGGGCCTGATCCACGGCAACTGGGTGCTGCTCAAATGGCAGTTCCTGGCCGCCGTCTGGGTGATCGCCTTCTCCGGCGCCGGAACATTCCTGCTGCTGAAGCTCGTCGGCCTGTTCGTGCCGATGCGGATGGCGGAGAAGAACATGGAGATCGGCGACACCGCCGAGCACGGCCACGAGGTGTATCCCTCCGACGTCCCGTCGTTGGGGTTCCCCGGCGGGATTCCGTCACTTCCCCACGGGCCCGCTCACGCTCCGGCTCAGCAGCCAGCCGCCTCGACCGCCTGAGCCTCGACGGCGTTGACTCAGTCCCGCCGCCCGGTCAGGCCCGCGCTGCTCAGCGCTCGCCTGAGGAGTCCGGGCGAGCGGGGCTGAGTCCGCAGCCACTCGTCGCGGGCGGGGAGCTTCCCCGCCCGCCTCGCGGCCATGACGCACTCGGTATGCGCGTGGCGCCGACGGCTGCTGTCGCCCTCCGGCACAAGCAGCATGTGCTCGCTCAGCGCCGGCAGGTAGCGACCGCAGAGCGGACATACGTAAGTCGCCGGCTTGCGGTTGTGCGCGCGGCGCACCTGCCACCAGCGAGCGTTCGCGAGCCTCGACTTGGCCATCCGTCGAAGCATCGCAGCTCCAGGTGAGCCTCACGCTATCGTCGCAACCCATGGACCAACGCTACGAGCGAGTTCTGATCGAGACCGACCGCCACCGGATCACCGGGCGTCTGAATCTCCCGCGCGAGGGCTACCGGAGCCGCCTGACCGACTACCTCAACTCCGCCGAGCGAGCTTTCCTTGCGCTCACCGACGTCGAGATCACGCCGCTCGACGGAGGCACGCCCGAGAGCCGGCCGTTCCTCGCCCTGTCTGTGCGGCACGTCGTGATGGTGGTGCCCGAAGACACCGAGGAACCCGGCGATTAGCGGCAGACCGTGGGCGAACCGGTCCGGCGGGCAGGGGGGCCGGGCCGGCCAAAGCCCTTGGCGGCTGTTACCACCTGGCTCACCGGAGGTATCGTTAATCACGATGGCAACGCACCCCGCCAACCAGCTGGACGGCCTCAGCCGTAGCGAGGTCCTGCGCGCATCTCCCCGGATGTTCGAGTCCGAGCTGCTCGAGCGGTTCTCGCGCGTTCATCCCGCGGTGCCGCCGCTCCTGTTCGGCCCGGTGATCCTGCTGGCGCTGGTCGAAGGGATCGTCCACGGAGCCGGGTGGGGCACCGTCGCCTGGGTCGCGGGCGGCTATCTGTTCTGGACGCTCACCGAGTACTGGCTCCACCGGATCGTGTTCCACTTCGAGCCGGAGAAGGGCATCGGAGCGAAGCTTCACTGGATCATCCACGGCGTCCACCACGACCACCCGAATGATCCGCTGCGGCTCGTGATGCCCCCGTCGGTCAGCGTCCCGCTTGCGGCGCTATTCGTGTGGGGCTTCTACCTCGTACTGGGCAGCCCCGGCTTCATGCCGTTCGCCGCGGGGTTCCTCGGCGGCTATCTGTTCTACGACATGCTGCACTACCACGTGCACCACCACCGCCCAAAGACCGCGCTCGGCAAGCGGCTCCGCGAGCTGCACATGCGCCACCACTTCCAGGACCACGAGCGCGGATACGGGGTGAGCGCTCCGTTCTGGGATCACGTCTTCGGCACCACGCTGAGGGATCGCGCGCGCTGACAGCTTGACCGGCGTGGAGCCGGTTTGACTGGTTTCGTGCGAGGCGGCTAGGCTGCCCCGTTCGCTCCGCAGGGCAGGCGTGCCTGGCCTGCGGATTTACGACAGCGGAGGCGTCGATGAGAAGACCGCGGCGGTGCACTCCAACATATTTCAGGAGAACCGCGGCGCTCGCGGGACTCGTCATGCTGCTGCTTGCGACTCCGGCATCCGCGGCGCCGATCGCCACCGTCAGCGCTGCGTGCCCCGGCCAGAATGCCGAGGTTGAGCAGGCGGCCGACCGCTCGCTCGGCTACGTCTACGAGATGTGGATGGGGTGCGGGCCGGGTGCAATCGGGTTCGCGCGCTCGACCGATGGCGGCCGCACGTTCGACCCGCCGTTCGCGCTCCCGGGCACGGAGGCCAACGCCTGGGACCCCGCGATCACGGTCGCGCCGAACGGGACGGTGTACGCAGTGTTCATGCGGGCGAGAGCCGACCGGACCTATCCGGTCCTTGACGCCTCGTACGACCACGGCCGGACGTTCACGCAGGTCTCGGCACTGATCCCTCCGCAACGCAACAACTGGGGCGACCGTCCTTTCGTCGCGGTCGCTCCCGACGGCACCGTGTACGTGACCTGGGACTACGGCCCGGAATCAAAGTCGGTCACCTATATCTGCAGCCCCGTGGGGAGTTGTTCGTTCGCGACCGGCGACCTGAACGTCGTCATCCAGAAGTCGAGCGATGGCGGGAAGACGTGGAGCCCGATCACGCCGATCAGCCCTGGCTTTCCAGCAAGCGGAGCCGACAGCGCCCCGCTCGTGATCGAGCCGGGTGGCCGGATCGACGTGCTCTATCAGGGCTACCGCGTGACGAACCCGAAGACGTACACGCTCGCGCCGGCAAACAGCTACTTCAGCTCCTCGACCGATGGCGGCGCAACCTGGTCGCCACCCGTCGCGGTCGGCGCACAGGGCGGGACGATGTCGCTCGCCGAGTGGTGGATCGATGGGGCGATCGCGATCGACGCGGGCGGAGATCTGTACGCCACTTGGGACACCCAGGGCCGCAGTCCCGGCGGCGGCGACAACGACATCGGCTGGCTCTCGTTCTCGACCGACCACGGCGCGACCTGGTCCGCGCCCATCCAGGTCCCCGCCGATCGCAAGCCGGTCCCCCACGTCGTCGAGGTTGCAGGCGGAGCGCCTGGGATCGCGTACGTCGGCTGGCTATCGGACAGCAGCCCGAACGGGTACGCGCAGTACTTGCGGACGTTCTCGATCGCCCGGGGCTGGCTGACGGAGGCGATGCGGGTGTCGAGGGCGTTCGGTGATCCGGCGATCTGGCCCGGAGACACGTTCGGCATCTCGGCGCTGTCGCCGAGCACCGTGGTGCTCAGCTGGGGCAGCGCGGTGCCAGGTTCCAGGCACCAGTCGGAGATCTACTCGACCCGGATCATGCAAGCGCGCTGAGGCAACGCCCCGCATTCTGAACTCGTTCTTGACCCGCTCGTCCCTGCGAGAGATAATGAAAGCTCATCATCCTTCGCTCGGGAGGGGGGCCAAATAGAGTCTCAGCTCGTAGGTGCTTCTGCGCTCAACAGGCGCAGGTTCGTTCAGGCCGGAGCCGTCGCGGCCGCCGGTGTCGCCGGGTCGCTGACGTGGCCCGCTCGCGGTGCCGCATCAAGCGGCAGCGGGCTCGCCCATCACGCCGTCGTGCCGCCCAATCCGATCCCCGGAGGGCTCGCCCCGGGAATCCACGTCTGGGCGCCGGGCGATCCCACCGTGACCTTGCCGCTCTCCGGCACCAAGCTGATGGGGTTCGATGTCGACCCCACCACGATCGAGGACTTCAGCGGCTTCTCCGCGGTGGCCTTCCACGTGGGCACCGCGACCGGCAGCGACGGGAAGACCTACAACCTCGAGACCGACCTGCGGACCTTCAAGGGCGAGTATGTCGCCTCGGACGGTACGCGGCGCTTCGGGACGTTCGCCTTCATATGAGTGGACCTCTACGAGCCCGGTTCGGGCGCGCATGTTCACGATTTCAACCGTGGGATCCTCGCGTCAGGCCTTTTCTGGACGATGCCGGTCGCTGAGGAAGCTCTGCGCATCAGTAACGACGGCCGCCATGCGGTGCTTAACGTCCACGACGCGGTCGTGATCGACAGTTTCGCGTTCGGCAGCGGGGCGGAAGGCACGCCGGGCACCGTGAGCGTTCACGTCGAATGGCACGCGACCGGGCCAACCGTTGAGCGCGGCAAAGGCAAGGCCGTGGGACCCAAGGACCCAGGCGCCTTTCGCGGGCGGTTCGAGGTGGCGGTGTCTACGGCCGAGTTCACAGGCTCAGAGTTCGGCTTCAGCTTCAGCTCAAACCCCGGGGTCAGCACCGCGAAGACGTTTGCCGAGATGGGCCGGGAGCGCAACGGCAGCTTCCTGTAGTTGAAGCCCTTGTCAGTTCCGCCAGCCTGATCCGGCTGGAGGGCGCAGCGTGACCGAAGACGACTCGTTGGAACAGCTCGTGCGGTCGAATCGACGATTCACCCGACCGTTGCCAAGAGTGCCGCGCTTGCGGGACTTCCGCGGGAGCGGAGAGGGCGGGATTCGAACCCGCGAAGGAGCGTGAACCCCTTACTCGCTTAGCAGGCGAGTGCCTTCAGCCACTCGGCCACCTCTCCCGGGCCTCGGGGCAGTCTAGCTAGTGCTGGATGCCCCGCGGAGAGCCGCGCCCACGGCTAGCATCGATGAGGCAGAGCCACGGAGGGGTGGCAGAGCGGTCGAATGCACCAGTCTTGAAAACTGGCGACCGGGCATACCGGTCCGCGGGTTCGAATCCCGCCCCCTCCGCTGCAGCCACGGGCTTTCGCACCGGCCACGTTGGACGTAGGCGTACGGTCAGGGACGCCCCCCGAGCCAGGGGCCTCGCTTCCACGGTCAGCGATCGGGGTACCACCTCGGACGCTTCGGTGATCGTCTCGCACGCGACCAGCAGCGTTAGCACCAGCGTGACTGCGGCGGGCGTCGCCCAGGCGGGCAGGCCGTGGGCCAACGCGATGACGGCGAGGCAGGAACCTGCGGCCCCGAGCTTCAGCCAGCTGAGCGTCTCGAGCAAGCGAAGGCGGAACGCGGCGTGGCCGATCAGGTAGAGCGCGACGCCGCCACACAGGGTCAGCCGGGCAGCCGTTGATAGGGGACTTTCGCCGTGAGCAACCGCGATCTTGGCGCCGACGGCGAAGATGATGATTCCCGCGACCAGGATCAGGTGCAGGTAGCTATAACCGTCGGCGGCTGCGATCACCGGGTCGCGGTGCGCAGCGAGCCTTGCCTCGGCCGCTGCCGCGAACCGGTCGAAGTACGTCCACCAGAGCCCGATCGTGATGAGCAAGGCGAATGAGATGGCCGCAGCCGTTCCGCGGTCAGGGCGTGCCCGTTGGCGCCGAGGCCAATCGACACGATCGATTCGCCCAGGCAGATGATGATGAACATGCTGTAGCGCTCGGCGAAGTGAGCGACTGCCACGCGCTGAAGGCCGCGCAGGCGCTCCCGCGTCAGCCAGGCTGGTCCGGCATAGTCGATCGCGGCGGCTGCCACCCACAGGATGATCCGCAGCGTGCCGGAGGCGAACGATCCTCCGACGAGTAGCGCCATGCCGATTGCGACGGTGACCGCGAACCCTGCGATCGCGGCCAGCGATGCGTTACCGCGACGTGACGCATCGATGTAGAGCCCGAGGTGCAGCAGCCTGACGAGCGCGTACGTCGCCGCAACAGCGTGCCGTCGCGACCGAACGCGTGCGGCACGGCGACTCCCACGATGAAGATCAACGCGGTCGCCACGAGCAGCACGACGCGGAACGTCAAAGCGTCCGGATCCTGCGCGTTCGTCGCCCACACGAATGCCGACCACGCCCACCACATGAGAGCGAGCACGAGCATCGCGCGACCCAGCCCACTCCAGCTGAGGTCGTGGCTCAGCAGCGTCGTGACCTGGGTCACGGCGAATACGAACACGAGGTCCCACAGCAGCTCGACCGGCGTCGTCGAGCGCTCCGCAGCCGCCTCCGGCTCGCCCGCTTCGACCGTTGGCTTCACCTCGGTGCATGGGCTATCAGGCGTTTGCACTTCGTGCTCCGAACGGACGTTGGATGTTCAGCGCACCGGACCCGTCCGGCCGCTCCTGCCCGGCCAGCTTGCCGAGAGCTCGCACGAGCGCTTCCCACTCGCGTCGACGACCCGCGGGGGCGGGGTCTGCGTTTGGTAGGCGCTGTTCGCGGCGTTTCGCTTGCACGACTGGCCATTCTGCTGGCCCACCAGCATTCGCGCGAGCCCCCCACCCCGATGTTTCGGCGTCCCTGCGCCGAGGTTAGAATCGACGTCCAGGCGCCCGTAGCTCAGCTGGATAGAGCGTCGGTCTACGGAACCGAAGGTCGGGAGTTCGAATCTCTCCGGGCGCGTCACGAAAGCCCCGCTTATGCCATTTTTGTAGTCGGCCGCCGCGGGATAACGGCGCGGTTTGCCACCAATGCGCTACCGAAGTGGCCGTCGCTGGTTGTCGGCGTGGGATAGAGTAGGCGCATATCGACTGATCGGGTTTGGAACAGACCATGCGAGCGCTGACATTCCAAGGCCCCGGGCAAGTAGCGATCGAGGAGCGATCGATGCCGGAGCTGCAGGCTCCCGATGATGCGATCGTGCAGATAGGCGCAACTGGGGTGTGC
>CATPBV010000128.1 GCA_955652345.1 uncultured Solirubrobacteraceae bacterium
AGGTCCGCCTGCCGCGGCGACGCTCGGAAGGCCTCCCAGCCAAACCGGGCGAGGTCCATCCTGGACGCGACGATGTGGATCTGTTCGATCGCGCAGCACGCCAGCCCGAATGTGAGGGGGTAGAGCGCGTTTCCCCGGCCCCAGGCCACCGCCTTCTCGAGCGTTGTGGTCATCACTCGCTCCTCGACGTACCGCTCGAGGTCCTCATCGTCGAGATCGCCTCGGAGCAGATCGCGGGCCTTGAGCTGACGGACGCGGAAGTCGCTCAGCGGCTCGCGCTTCACTTCCACTCGAGTGCTCCTCGACGCCACACGTACACGAAGGCGACCATCAGCAGCACGACGAACACGATCGTCTCGGTCAGGGCGAAGGTCCCGAAAGCGCGCAGCTGCACGGCGATCGGATAGAGGAAGATCACCTCGATGTCGAACAGGATGAACAGCATCGCGATCAGGTAGAAGCTGATCCCGAAGCGGAAGCCCCGCTGGACCTCGGAGGGAAGCCCGCACTCGTACGGATCCTGCTTGGAGCGATTGGGGCGGCGCCTGCCGAAGAACAGGTTGAGGACGCCGAACAGAAGCCCGACCGCCCCGCCGAGGATCAGGAGTACGAGGGCCGGTAGATAGCTTCTCAGCATCCGGAACCCGTTTATACCACTGCGCGACCTCGCTTGTAACAAGATGTTACTTAGTGCCAAATGCGGCTATGTCGCGGTTGATGAGGTCGCGGGAGACCCCCACCGATGAAGGACGTTCACCTGGTTGTCGGACTTTCGGCGATTGCGCTGAACGCAGCCGCCGGCCTTTACGGCGGCTGGTGCTGGTGGCGGGTCGTCACGACGAGCGCCTGGTTCTGGCGGATCCTGCGGGCCGCCCAGGCAGTCGTGGTGGTGCAGATCCTCCTTGGAGGCGTGCTGGTAGCCCTCGGGCACAGCCCCCGGGGGCTACATGTCCTGTACGGAGTCCTGCCGCTGCTGGTGTCGCTGCTGGCCGAGCAGCTGCGGATCGCCTCGGCACAGGTGGTGCTCGAGTCGCGCGGCCACCAGTCAGCCCAGGCCGTCGGCGAGCTACCGGAGGATGAGCAACGGGGCGTGGTGACGGCGATCGTCCAGCGCGAGATCGGAGTGATGGCGCTGTCGGCGCTGATCAACCTGGTGCTGCTGGCGCGGGCGGCGATGACCTCCGGTTAGCGGGTGACGGTCAGCGTGCCGTACTCCCCGAGCGCCTGGTCGGAGAAGATCGCCGACGCCATCAGGTAGCGGCCAGGGGTCAGATACAGCGAAAGGATCGCGCTCTGACCGGGCAGCAGCGGGCCGGTCGAGCCGGCGCTCGAGTGGCCGAGGGAGACCGCGAGGTTATGGGTGAGCCGTCCGTAGTTGTGGACGTAGATCGTTAGCGGACCGGCGCTCATGCGGACGTCCTGGGGGCGCAGTCGATACTCGGTGAGCGCCATCTGAAGGGTTCGGTCGGCGCCGATCGTGTGGGGGTGGCTGCAAGCCGAAAGCGACAGGGCGCACGCGAGCGCAACCGCGGCGCGCCAGCGGGCTGCGATGGTCGCGTGGGCGTCCCTGGCTGTAGCGAACGTACCGCGAAGTGGCCTTGACATCGAGGACTCGATGCTAGGCGTTGACAGGCGCTCACCAGCCCGTCACGTATGATCTCGGCCCGCATGAGCCGCCCCGCGAAGGTCCTCGTATTGGCCGCGGTGGTCACGATCGCGGCCGTCGTCACCGCCTGCGGTACCGAGAGCATCGGAGTGCAGAAGTCGAACCCGCTGCACGAAGGCGCGGTGCTCTTCAGTCAGCGCTGTGCGGGCTGTCACACGTTCTCGTACGCCGCCACCCATGGCTCGGCGGCGAACGTCAGGTCCGCCCAGGCCAACAACGGGCCGAACTTCGACATCCGCTGTGAGCGACCAGTCGCGCGAGTGCTGTATGCCATCGAGAACGGCGGGTTCTCGGGCGCGTACATGCCCCAGAACGTTGTCGTCGGGCAGGATGCGATCAAGGTCGCCGAGTTCGTGGCGACCTACTCCGGCCGGCACGCGCCCACGGTGCCCGGCGTCCAGACGTGCTCCGAGATGAACGTCTCGACGATCCCCGCCTTCACCCCGGTGGCTACGACTACTCCAGCATCGAGCACCACCACCGCGACGACCGGATCGAGCAGCGCCGCCAAGCCCGCCAAGCACAAGCACGCCAAGAAGAAGCCCGGCCATCCGTAGAACCGGGAGCGCCGCGTTCTCGACATCCAGCTGATCCGCAACGAGCCGGACCGCGTCCGAGCAGCTCTTGCGCGCCGCGATCCTGCGCTGCCGGCGACGATCGACCGTGTGCTGGAGCTGGACCGGGAGTGGCGCTCGGTCAGGACCGAGCTCGAGGAGGTCCAGGCCGAGCAGAACCGCGCCAGCCGAGGGCGGCGGGGGCCTCCGAGTCCGGAAGAACGCGAACGGCTTGCGGCGCTTGCCGCCAGGGGGCGCGAGCTGAGCGACCGCGAGAACGCTCTGCGGACGCAGCGTGACGGGGACCTGGCGAGCCTTCCGAATCTTCCGGCGCCTGACGCCCCGGACTCGGACACCATCGTCCGCGAGGTCGGAG
>CATPBV010000129.1 GCA_955652345.1 uncultured Solirubrobacteraceae bacterium
ATCCCGCCCGGGTTGGCGCGGGATCGCGTGGCGTGCGGCCGCTGTTCCATGTCGTTGTCAAGGCTAGCGCTGAATTGTTGCGAGCCGTTTCGCACCTGTAACGCGGTTCGCGGGACCATGCCGGTATGCACCTCAATCCCGGGGCTGGCTGAAAAAACGCATCATAGATGCGGTTTTTCAGCCAGGCCCACTTGGATGCCCGGATTGCCGCGCTCGCGACTCGGCAGCATGGCGTGATCGGGCTCGCGCAACTCGTTGCGCTCGGGCTAGAGCCGAGGAGCGTGCAGCAACGAGCCGCGGTAGGCCGGCTCCACCGCATTCATTGCGCCGTTTACTCGCTCGTACCCCGACATCTGTTGAGTCGCGAAGGCCTTTACATGGCGGCCGTGCTCGCGTGCGGTCCGGGCGCCGTTCTGTCGCACAGGTCCGCCGCCCACCTCCATGAGCTGAGGCGAGACGCGTCGACGAAGATCGACGTCACGGTTCCAAGCCGCTCGCATCGCCGCCACGAAGGCATTCGCCTGCACCGTTCGCTGACGCTGATCCCCGAGGACACGACCACGGTGAACGGAATCCCCTGCACCACCGTCGCCCGCACAATCCTCGACAACGCGGAAGTGCTGAACCGCCGCGGCCTGGAGCGGATGCTCGACCAGGCCGAGATCCTCGAGATCTTCGACCTCTGGGCGCTGCAAGAGCAGCTACAGCGCAACTTCTCCCGGCGGTGCGCGAGGCGCCTTCGAAGAGCCCTCGACGAGCACGTTGCTGGAGCGACGCCGACCTGGAGCGAGCTCGAGGAGAGGTTCCTCGCGCTGGTCAGGGCCGCCGCGCTGCCGGAGCCGGAAGTCAACGTATTCATCGTGCTCGACGACGGCGAGCCGGCGATGCGGGTCGACTTCGTCTGGCGCGACCGCCGTCTGGCCGTGGAGACCGACGGACATGAGACCCATCGCACGAGACTCGCGTTCGAGCAGGATCGGCGGCGCGACCAGCGGCTGATCGTGGCCGGCTGGCGCGCCGTCCGCATCACGTGGCGTCAGCTAACCCGCGCGCCGGCCCAGGTCAAGCAGACACTGAGGCAGCTACTGGCAAGCTAGCCGACTCCACGCGGGGAAGGCTTACGAGCCGCTGGCGCCGCCCCAATGCCTGCGCGAGCTCCCACGCCGCCCGCCGGCGAAAGCACCTCGTCCTCCCGGGGGTCGCCTCGGCCGCGAGCGAGGTCATCCGCACCCCGGCCAGCCCGCACGGCACGATCCATTCGAACGGCTCGAGGTCGTTGTCGACGTTGACCGCGAATCCGTGGGTCGTCACGCCGCGCGCGAGGTGAACGCCGATCGAGGCGATCTTGCGGTCCTCCACCCAGACCCCCGTGTAGTCCGGTCCATCCTGCGGCCGAGCATGAGCCGACACTCCCTCGCCGGCCAGCGCGGCCACCAGCACCCGCTCGAGCAGACGGACGTACGCGACCACGTCATCGACACGCACGATCGGATAGCCGACGAGCTGACCGGGGCCGTGGTAGGTGACCTTGCCGCCGCGGTCGGTGTCGACGATGTCGATCCCCTGGTCCCGGTACCAGCCTTCGCTCATCGGGAGCTCTCCGGGATCGGCCCGCCGTCCCCGCGTGTACACCGGTGGATGTTCGAGGGTGAGCAGCACGTCCGGCAGCTCGTCGCGCTGCCGTGCGGCGCGGATGCGCTCCTGAAGCGCGAGGGCCTCCGTGTACTCGACCTCGCCGAGGTGACAGACCCAGAGCTCCGCGCGATCAGCCAGCAGATACTCCCTCGATGTTGCGCTTGAGCGCGGCCAGAAACTGGGCCGCCTGTGCCCCGTCGAGCGCGCGGTGATCCCAGCTCAGGCCGAGGATCGTCATCGGCCGGATCGCGATCGAGTCGTTTCCCTCGGCGTCGGTGAGCACGACCGTCTGCTTGCTGATCGCCTCGAGGTCGAGGATCGCCACCTGCGGCTGGTTGATGATCGGGGTCGCCATGATCGACCCGTACTGACCGGGATTGGTGATCGTGAACGTGCCGCCGCGGACCTCGTCGGGCGTCAGCTGCCGGCTCCGAGCGCGCCGAGCGAGATCCTTGATCCGCGCCGCTAGGCCCTCGACGGACAGCTCGTGTGCGTTGTGGATCACCGGCACGATCAGGCCGTCGTCGCCGAGCGACACGGCGATGCCGAGGTTCACCCCCGAATGTCGGGTGTAGCGATCGTCCTCGAGCCATGCATTCAGGGCGGGATGCTCGCGGAGCGCATCGATCGTCGCCCGGGCCACGACCGGAAGCGCCGTGACGCCCAGCTGGGCACGCGCCGCCTCGACGCGGCTCATGTCGACGTCGATCCATGTGGTGCACGTCGCCGCGGTGTCGAGCGAGCGCTTCATGTGCTGGCCGATCTGGCGGCGCATCCGCGACAGGCCATCGGCCGGCGCGGGTGCCGAGGCCGGTCCACCTCTCGGTGGGGCCGGCTCGGGCCGGTACGGGCTCTCGATGTGAAGCGGCGGCTCCTCCTGCGCCGGCTCGCCCTCGATGAACGCGAGCACGTCCTGTTTGCGGACGCGGCCGCCGCGGCCGCTTCCGCTCACCTGCGAGAGGTCGACGCCGTGCTCGGCCGCGATTCGCTGTACGACCGGCGAGTACCGCCGGGTATCGGGCGCGCCGCCCGCACCGTTGCCGGATCTCGCGTCGACGTCGGAGGGCGGCGTGGCGTCGGTTCTCGCGCCACCCGCCTGAGATGCCTTGATCGCGCCGGATTCCGGCGCTGAGCTGCTGGGCTGCGGTCCTGGGACCTCAGCCGCGAGCGATTCCTCGGCCGGCGGCGAACTGGCCGCTCCGGCTGGAGCAATCCGTGCGAGCACCTCCCCTACCGCGACCGTGGTCTCGACCGGAACGACGATCTCGGCGACCACGCCAGTCGCGGGCGAGGGGACCTCGGTGTCGATCTTGTCGGTGGAGATGTCGCAGATCGTCTGGTCGGCTTCGATCCGATCGCCAACCTCGACGCGCCATGCGACGACAGTACCCTCGACCACCGACACACCCATCTGCGGCATCGTCACATCGACGAGCGCGGTGCTAGTACTCGAGGAGCTCACGGCAAGCCTCCCTCACTCGATCGACATTTGGGAGCAGCGCCTGCTCGAGCGGCGGCGAGAAGGGAATCGGCACGTCCGGCGTCGCCACCCGTACAACCGGACCGTCCAGGTCCTCGAAGCCGCGCTCCGCGATCAGCGCCGCCACCTGGGCCCCGGCGGCGCACATCGCGTTCGCCTCGTCGACGATCACGACCTTCGAGCAGCGCGACACCGAGTCCAAGATCGCGTCCTCATCGAGCGGCACCAGCGAACGCAGATCCAGCACCTCGACCGAAGCTCCGTCGAGGTCCTCGGTGGCCTCTAGCGCCACGTGCACCATCGCGCCGTAGGCGATCACGACCAGATCACTACCCGTCCTGGCCACCCGAGCGGTCAGCGGGGTCTCGAAGATCTCGTCGGCGACCTCGCCCTTGATCCGCCGGTAGAGAAACTTGTGCTCCATGTAGCAGACGGGGTTCGGATCGCGGATAGCGGTATGGAGCAGACCCTTGGCGTCCTCGGCGGTCGACGGCGCCACGACCTTGATCCCCGGCGCGTGCATGAACCACGCCTCGGGATTCTGGGAGTGGAACGGGCCGCCCGAGAAGCCGCCGCCCGACGGCAGCCTGACCGTGATCGGGACGGCAAGTCCCTGCCGGTAGTGCATCTTGCCGGCGACGTTGACGAGCTGGTCGAATCCGCAGGAGATGAAGTCGGAGAACTGCATCTCGCAGACCGGGCGCATTCCGACCACGGCCGCCCCGATCGCGGTGCCGATGATCGCCGACTCGGCCAGCGGGGTGTCCATCACTCGATCGGGCCCGAACTCCTCGAAGAAGCCGTCGGTCACCTTGAACGCGCCGCCGAACACGCCGATGTCCTCGCCCATCACCATCACGCGCTCGTCGCTTCGCAGCTCGTCGCGAAGCCCGGCGGAGATCGCCTGCAGGTAGGTGAGCGTGCTCATCGCTGGAACCCGCTCCAGGGAGCCTGGCCGTCGCCGAGCGGCTCGGCCTCTCCTTCGCAGAACACGCCCTCGGTGGCGCTCGACGGGTCGGGCATCGGGCCAGCCAGCGCCTCCTGCACCGCCTCGTCGATCTCCGCCTTGACCTGCTGACGGACCTCGTCGACGTCGACACCAGCCTCGCGCAGGCGCGCCTCCTGGCGTTCGATTGGGTCGCGCGTGCGCCACTCGTCGACCTGCTCCTTCGGCACGTACTTCATGTCGTCGTGCGCGGCGTGCCCGTGCATCCGCATCGTCAGCGCCTCGATCAGGGTCGGGCCCTCGCCGGCGAGCGCGCGCTCGCGGGCCACGCGTGTGGCCTCGAACATCGCTTCCGCATCGTTCCCGTCGACCGTCACGCCGATGAATCCGTAGACGGCCGCCCGCTCCACGGGGTCGACCGCGAACTGCTTGTCCACCGGCGTCGAGTACGCGTATTGGTTGTTCTCGAGCACGAAGATCACCGGGAGCTTCTGTACTCCAGCCCAATTCATCGCCTCGTGGAAATCGCCGCGCGAGGTCGAGCCGTCACCGAACCACGTGATCGCACAGCGCTTTTCCCCCCGCATCTTGAACGCCATCGCCATGCCTGCGGCCACCAGCATCATGTCGGGGAGCATCGAAACCATCCCGACGCAACCCACGCGCCGGTCGCCGAAGTGGACGTTGCCCTCGCGCCCGCCGGTGATGCCCGCCGCCCGCCCCATGTACTGGGCGAAGATCCTCGCCGGGCTGACCCCCCGGATCAGGTGCGCGGCCAGATCCCGGTGCAGCACGCACAGCCGGTCTTCGGACGCCATCGCGAACGCCGCGCCGGCCGAGACCGCCTCCTGCCCGAAGCCGTCATAGAACGACCCGGGTACCTTTCCCTGGCGGTACAGGGTCATCGCGCGGTCCTCGACGCCACGCATCAACAGCATCGCTCGAAGCAGCCAGATCCGGTCCTCGAGCTTCAGGTGCTCGCTGGCGGCGTGGGTGCCACCTGCGGTCGCCTGAGCGATATCGGTCGCCATGTATTCCGTTTCCCTTTCTGGTCAGCCGGAGCGGGATCGCCGCCCGGCCTGCTTATGGGCGCGCCCGGGATCTCCGAAGCGTGCCTCTCGATCGGGCACCATCGAGATTACCTCAGCGCCCGGGTTCCGAGTGCGTTGTGACTGTAGTTGCGGCGATCGGGCTAGGCTGTTGGTGATGGGCGGTGGCTGGCTCGCGCGAGTGCGCTGGCGCCGGCGCGGCGCCTGGCTCTGGCCCGCGTTCATCGCTGCGACACTCGCGGACGGTCTGGTCGGGCACCTGCTGCCGCCGGCCGGTGAGTCGCAGACGGTCGCCTCAGCGCTGCTGATCGGCCTCTTCCTGAACCTGATCGGCGTGATCCTGCTGAGCCGTCCCGTCGGGGCGCTCATCCGCCGGGCGCGCCACGACCTGCCGAGGCTCATCGCCAGGGACTATGGCGGCACGATCGTGGTGCTCGCGATCGCCTCGGGGGTGCTCGGGGTGGGCCTACTTCACCGAGGCTCAGTCCTGGCCGACCAGCGCTCGCTTCGCGACGCCACCGTCCGCGCGCAGGCCTTCATCGGAGCTCGTGCGCCCGCTCAGTTTCGCGCGAACACCAGCGCGGCCAGCACGTTCGCGATCCAGGACGGCTCGATCTATCGGGTGTGCGTCCCCAGCACGGACCGCAAGCACACCTACTGCGTGATCGTCAACACCAGCCTTCCGTTCGCGCACAGCGTCAGCTTCGGGGGCTACGAGCCAAACTCGATGTTTGCTGCTGGGGTGGGGTGAACGGCGGTATTCTCCAGCCGCGGCCAACAATCCTCCAGAAAGGTGACCAATGCGTATCAGAAAGGTGCTGGCAGGATTCGCCGCGCTTGCCCTTGCGCTGACGGTAGTCGCGAGCGCGCTCGCCGCGCATCCGAAGGCCGGGAAGAAGTACGCGGGATTGACGAGCGCCCCTCGCTTCAACGGCTTCGGCGCTCCGGTGACGTTCAAGGTGTCGAGCTCCGGCAAGACCCTCGTGGGATTCACATACTCCACTCTCGGATGCGGAGGCGTCGGCGGGGTGCCGCCGGGCGTCGACCTGTACACGAAGAAGTTCGCAATCCAGAAGCTCGGGACGATCGCAGTCACCAGCAAGGGCGCGTTCTCCGCGAAGAACGTCAAGACCACATTCAAGGTGTCGGGTCAGACAACCGTGACGACCAGCACCGTGGCCGGCAAGTTCAAGAGCGCCACCACGGCTGTGGGGTCGATCAAGTTGAGCCAGAACAACAGCGTGGCGGGCAAATGCGGCCCGGTCACGGTGAAGTTCAGCGCGAAAGTGAAGTGACCGCTCACGCGGGCGGTGTGCTGAGCTGCGAGCGTGGTGCAGGGAAGCGGGCTCGCACGTGAAAACAATCAACGTCGACCGACCTAAGAGGGGGACCAAGATGACTAACGGCCGATTCAGTAAACGCCTGATGGCGTTGGGATCGGCGGCGATCTGTCTCGTCGTCGTGGGTCCGGCACTCGCCGCCCACCCTAAGAACGGCAAGAAGTACGCCGGAGTGACATCCGAGGCGGCACTCATGGGGTTCAAGCCGCCGGTGCACTTCAAGGTATCGAGCAACGGGCAATCCATCCTCGGCTTCAAGTGGGCCGGAGCAGGTTGCCTCGGCGGCATCTCCGTCGGCCCCGGTGGAAACCCTTGGACGAGCCCGGGTCTCAACCACCTGGTCGGAACAGTCCACGTCGCCGCAAACGGCACGTTCTCCGTCATGAACGTGAAGTCCTCTCGCAAGATCGGCCTTCAGAAGACCGTCACGACGAGCTCCGTAAAGGGGAGCTTCAAGACGGCTGGCAAGGCCGTCGGGACGATCACGTACAAGCAGAAGGTCTCGGGTGGCGGAGTAACGCCTACCCACTGCGGTCCCAAGAAGGTGAAGTTCACGGCCACGGCGATGTGAGCGCAGAACTCACCGCAGTCATCACCGGCGCATCGAGCGGCATCGGCGAGGCGGCTGCGCGCCGGCTTGCGCGTGACCCCGGCTACCGCCTGGTCCTGGTCGCGCGTCGCGAGGAGCGGTTGAGCGCGCTTGCCCGGGAGCTCGGGCGCGCAACCGTTCTGGCGGTCGATCTCACCGACCCCGAGGCGCCTGGTCGCGTTCGCGAGCTGCTCGAGCGCGAGCACCGCGGACAGATTCACCTGCTGGTCAACAACGCCGGTGCGGCCTGGCGCGGGTCGTTCGCGGAGACGGGGTGGGCGAACGTCGAGCGCCACATGAAGCTGAACTTCGAGGCGCCGGTGCGGCTGACCGAGGCTCTGCTGCCGCTGCTGAGAAACACCGCTCGGGCACACGGGCGCGTTGCGATCGTCAACGTGGGCAGCACTGCCTCACGCGTATCGCGCCCGGCGAGCGGCGCATACTCGGCGAGCAAGTTCGCGCTTGCGGGATGGACCGATGCGCTAGGCGCCGAGGAGCGGCCGCACGGCGTGCACGTGGGGCTGGTGCTCCCAGGATTCGTCGCTACCGAGGGGTTTCCGGCGCGGGAGCTCCGCGGGCGCGTCGCTACGAAGTGGATCGTCTCCTCCCCGGAGCGCGTCGCCGAGGCGATCGTCGATGCCGGTCCGGGCGGCAAAGCCGAGCGCTACGTTCCGCGTCCGTATTGGCTTGCCGCCGCGGCTCGCGTGCTGGCCCCAGGGCTCGTCCGCCGGGCGATCGCCCGAGGGGCGTTCACGACGGCGGTCGGCAGCGATGAGGGGGACTCGAAGTAGGGGTGTGTTTCGCTGGTCGCCCGGGTACCTTGAACAGCGATGCAGGATCGCCGATCGGATACCGAGACAGCCTTCGGCAGCCAGGAGCCGCCCGGCGCTGTCTCGAATCAGAACGCCGAGGAGGCCGAGGCGCCCCACGGGGAGGATCCGGGCGCGAGCAGACATCACAGCCCGCCAACCGATCGCGCGGCCCGCCGGCGGCGAGGGCAGCCGGGCGGCGCCGGGGAGGGGTCACAGGCCACCGGGAACCCGCGGAACGCCGGCTAGCGACGCGCAGGCTCCGGACGGGCCGCGCCGACAGGCTGGGCGTCCGCCGCGCGCGGGGCCCCGGCCAACCGGCGCTCCTCGGCGATCTCGTCGAACAGCCCGCCCAGCGCGTCGAGCACGCTCGCCGCAGACAGCAGCTGCTCCTCGTTGAAGCCCACGAGCGCCGCGCGGAAACGCGGCTCGAACGAGGCGCGGCGCTCCTCGACGAGGGCCTGGCCCCGGTCGGTCAGCGAGGTCAGGACGACGCGCCGATCGCTGATGGATCTGGTGCGCGCCACAAGCCCTGCCGCCTCCAGCTCGTCGAGCAGCTCCGTCGCGCTCGCAGGGCTCAGGTCGCCGGCGAGCGCGAGCTCGCTGGTCGGAAGCTGGTCCCGCTCGCGCAGGGAGAAGAGCAGGCTGTACCCGGCGTCTCGCAGCTCCCCCTGGCCGCGAGGCTCGCGGCTGCGCATGCGCCGGAGCGCCGCCATCGCGTGCTTGAAGGCTTGACCCAACTCCCGATAAGCATCGAGCTCGGTCACGCAGCAATCGCCTCCGCAAGGGTGTCGGCGCCGATGGCCGCGTCTCCCTTGGCCCGCCTGGCCGCGCGTTCGGCGCGCAGCAGGACGATGCACGGGACGATCGCCAGGGCGGTGATCCCCGCCGATGCCCAGAATGCGGTGCCGTACGCGCTCGCCATGCCACTCAGCGAGTGCACGCCGATGAGCGCCCGCTGGAGCACGACTGCAAGCAGGGCAGTGCCGATCGACCCCCCGACACGCTGGAGGACGTTCAGCTGCGGCGTCGCGTCGGACAGCTCCGAGCGCTCGAGCGACGCGAATGCCGCCGCCATCGCCGGCATGAACGCGAACCCGATCCCGAATCCCCGCACGAGCATCGCCACGCATAGCCACGCAATCGATGTGTGCGCGCCGATTAGTCCAAACGGAATCGTCGCGAGCGTGGTCAGAGACACTCCGAACAGCGCCAGCGGTCCGCCGCCCCAGCGATCTGTGAGCTTGCCGGCGAGTGGCATCATCAGCGCCATCCCGAGTCCCTGCGGCGCAGTCAGCAGCCCCGTGTCCAGCACCGATTCGTGGCGGATGCCCTGCCAGTAGAGCGGGATCAGGATCATCCCTCCGAATAGCGCGGCGCCCAGGCAGAACATCGCGAGCGAAGCCGACGAGAAGGTGGGACGGCGGTAGAGGCGCAGGTCGAGCAGCGGCCTGGGGACCCGCAGCGCGTGCCTGACGAACAGCGCGATCAGACCGAGTGAGAGCGCGCCAGGGATCACGACCTTGGCGGCGGTGAAGCTCCCGGTGACCCCGATCTCGGCCAGCGCGTATGTGAGTAGCGGGAGCCCGGTTGCCATCAGGGCAAGGCCGCGGAAGTCGAGACCCTCGGCCGGACCGCGCTTGACCGCCGGGAGGATCCGCAAGGCCGCGACTACGGCGACCAAGCCGATCGGGAGGTTCACGTAGAAGATCCACCGCCAGCTCGCGTTGTCCACGATCAGCCCGCCGAG
>CATPBV010000130.1 GCA_955652345.1 uncultured Solirubrobacteraceae bacterium
ACCAAGGGTGGCGTCATGACCAGGCTGATCGAGCGCAACACGACGATCCCGACCCGCAAGTCGGAGATCTTCTCGACGGCCGAGGACAACCAGCCGTCGGTCGAGATCCATGTCCTCCAGGGCGAGCGCGAGATGGCGATGTACAACAAATCGCTCGGCAAGTTCCAGCTGACCGGGATCCCCCCGGCGCCGCGTGGCATCCCGCAGATCGAGGTCGCCTTCGACATCGACGCCAACGGGATCCTCAATGTCTCAGCCAAGGATCTGGGCACCGGCAAGGAGCAGAAGATCGAGATCAAGGCCGGCTCCGGACTCTCTGACGACGAGATCAAGCGGATGGTCAGGGACGCGGAGTCGCACGCCGAGGACGATCGCCGCCTGCGCGAGCTTGCAGAAGCTCGCAACAACGGCGAGAACGCGGCATATCAGGCCGAGCGCCAGCTCAAGGACCTGGGCGACGCCGTCGACTCGAGCTCCAAGGAGGAGATCGAGGCCGCGATGAACGAGCTTCGCGACTCGCTGACCTCCGAGGACGCGGAGGAGATCAAGGGCAAGACCGAGACTCTCCAGACCGCCTTCCACAAGGTCTCAGAGGCGATGTACCAGCGCGCCCAGGAGGAGCAGGCCGCGTCCGGTGCCACGACGACGGACGGCGCCGGAGGGACGACTGACGGAGCGGGAACGCACGCGGAAGAAGACGTGGTCGACGCAGAAGTAGTCGACGAACCGAAGAAGTAATGCCCAATCGCATGACTCGAAACTCGGAAGGTGCATCCGCGTCCGAGGCCACTCAGAGACAAGTGGCCCCGGCCGCGGACGCACCTTCCGAGGAGTTGCCCGTCGTCGGACACCCAGATGAAGGGGAGAAGCCAAGGGAAGCCACTGCCGCGGTTTCCTCAGATACGCCCTCCTCAGCGCAAACGGCCGACGAGGACGAGGACCACGAAGGCAAGGTTGCGAGCGATCTCGAGGAGCTGACGGCCCAGGCGCAGAAGGCGCAGGAGTATCTCGAGCTCGCGCAGCGGACCAAGGCCGACTTCGAGAACTACCGCAAGCGGGCCGCGCGCGACGCCGCCGCGGCACAGGAGCGCGGTGTGCTGAAGCTCGCGCGCGAGCTGCTGCCCGCGATCGACAACCTCGATCGGGCGCTCGAGGCCGTGGAGGCCACCGGCGTCTCACAGGCCGGCGACGGCGGCGAGGCAGGCGCGGGCAATGACGGTGCGCAGGCGCTCGTCTCGGGCATCAAGCTCGTGCACAGCGACCTGATCGCAGCGTTGACCCGCGCCGGGATCGAGCGCTTCTCGCCCGAGGGCGAGCCGTTCGATCCGCAGCGCCACGAGGCGGTTGCCCAGCAGCCCGTGGAGGGAGCGCAGCAGGGAACGGTCGTCGAGGTCTACCAGCGCGGCTACTTGCTCGGAGACGCGGTGATCCGTCCGGCGCGGGTCGTCGTGGCCGGATGACGCGAGGCCCGAGATGCCGGCAAGACCCGACTACTACAAAATCCTTGGAGTAGGCAAGAACGCCTCCGACGAGGAGATCAAGAAGGCCTACCGCAAGCTCGCGCGCCAGTATCACCCCGACCGCAACCCGGGCAACAAGCAGGCCGAGGAGCGCTTCAAGGAAGTCTCACAGGCGCACGACGTTCTCTCCGACTCGGACAAGCGCAAGGCTTATGACCGCGGCACCGGTCCGTTCGGCTCGTTTGGTGGAGGGCCAGGCGCGTTCGATCCGAGCCAGTTCGGAGGCGGATTCAGCGACATCCTCTCGAACTTGTTCGGCGGAGCCACTGGCGGCGCACGTGGACGCGGTGGCGCCGCCGGCGCCGGCCGGGGCGGCCGCCCGCAGCGTGGCCGCGATCTCGAGACCGAGGTCTCGCTGACCTTCGACCAGGCCGTGAACGGAGCGCAGGTCCCGCTCGCCGTGCCCACCTCCCAGCCATGCCCGACCTGTCACGGGACGGGCGCGAAGCCCGGCACCAGCCCGAAGGTGTGCCCCGTGTGCAACGGCAGGGGGGTCGAGGCGCAGAGCCACGGAATCTTCTCGATCTCCCAGCCTTGTTCCAACTGCAACGGCACCGGCACCGTGATCGAAGATCCGTGTCCCACCTGCGGCGGCAGCGGCGCGCAACGGACCATCAAGCGACTGCGCGTGAACATCCCAGCCGGTGTCCGCGAGGGCAGCCGGATACGCCTGGCCGGAAAGGGCGAGGCGGGGGTACGCGGCACGGAGCCGGGAGATCTCTACGTGATCACCCGGGTTCAGGACTCACCGGTGTTCAAGTGGGCAGGCGAGAATCTGGAGGTGGAGGTCCCACTCACGATTCCGGAGGCGATCTCCGGTGCCGTCGTCGAGGTGCCGACGCTCCAGGGCCGCAAGCGGCTCCGCGTCGCGCCCGGGACCAAGCACGGGACCGTGCAGCGCCTGCGAGGCGAGGGACCGGCACGCCTCGGCGGCAAGGCTCGCGCCGACCTCCGGTACCGGTTCGTGATCGACGTGCCGGACAAGCTCTCGCCCGAGCAGCAGGCCGCGGTGGACCAGCTCTCGCGCGTGATGAACGGCGATCCTCGTGCTGGTCTGTTCACCGACGCTCAGGACGCCAAGCAGCAAAGAGCCGGAGCGGCCGGTTGATGGCCCTCCGGGGCCCGCAAGAAGGCTCGGTGCAGCCTCGCACGCGGATCGAATCGACGCGCATCGAGGTCTCCTCCGACCGCGGCGTGTTCATGATCTCGGTCGCCGCCGAGCTCGCTGAAATGCACCCGCAGACGCTCCGAATGTACGAGGCCCGCGGCCTGATCGAGCCCAAGCGCTCGCCAAAGGGCACCCGCCTGTACTCCCACGAGGACGTCCGGCGCCTGCGGAAGATCCAGGAGATGACCGCACGGCTCGGGATGAACCTCGCCGGCGTGGAGCGTGTGTTCGAGCTCGAGGAGCAGCTCGCCCAGATGTCCCGGAAGGTCAAGGGGCTCGAGAAGCGCGCGGCGCAGCTCCAGCGGGAGGTCTCCCGCCTCGAGGAGCTCCGGCGCGAGCTGCGCGCGGAGATCGTCCCGTACATCCGGGGCGGCGAGCTCGTTCGCGCCAAGGATCTCCAGCGGCTGCAACTTCAGCCGCGCCGGGCAAAAGTTTGAGCGGCGCCTGCCGATAACTGGGACGACGGCTCGTGCGCGTGCGCAGACGCACGCGGGAACGACGACCGGAGATCGACCGGGATTGGTCCGGTCGTTCCGCGACGCGCGGTCCTCACGAGCACAACTCTCTCAAGGAGGATTGCAGTGGGGCTTTTCAAGCAGATGAAGGACATGAAGACGATGGTCAACGCGGCGCCCGACATGGTCAAGCAGGCGCAGCAGATGGGCGCCCAGGCGCAGCAGTACGCGGCCGCCCAGCAGGCCACCGCTCAGCAGGCGGCGGTGGAGCAGCAGGCCTCAGTCGCAGCCCAGGCGAGCGATGCGGACTTCGAGCCGATCGCCGGCGTCTCGATCGAGTCGTACGTCGCGGTGAGCAAGGGTCTCGCCGCATATGGCTATGACCCGACGAAGGCGGCTGACGTTGCCGCCTCGATGGGCATCGACGGCGATAGCTGGAACCAGGCCTCCGAGGGTTGGAACGCCAGGATGCGAGCCAACCCCGGCGTCGCGCAGCGCTTCAACTCCATCTACAGAGGGGTCTGAGCGTGGGCTTCTTCAAGAACATGAACGAGCTGACCAAGCAGGGCCGCGAGATGCAGAAGAACATGGACGTCGGGGCGCAGATGGCGAACGCCCAGACGCGGATGGCTCAGGCCCAGGAGATGATGGCCCAGCAGACCGCGGCAGCGAACATTGTCAGCACGGGCACCGACGCGGCGGCCACGGTCGTGGCCGTTCGCCCGGGAGGTGGGATGGTCAACTTCCAGCCGATCATGGCGCTCGACCTGACCGTGATGCCGCCGGCCGGGGCGCCGTATCCCGTGACCGTGTCGCAGCCCGTGCCCCCGAACCTGGCAGGCCGGCTCGTGCCCGGGGCTTCGCTCAGGGTCAAGATCGATCCGCAAAACCAGCAGGCGCTGTGGATCGACCCCGCCTCGTAATCGACGGCGCGGACGCCAACGCATGACGGCGCCCCGGCAGCCACAGCGCCGGGGCGCCGCAGACCACGCCTGGAATCTGCCGGCTGTGACAAGATCGAGCGCTGCGATGGGGTTGAGGCGCTGCTTGGTTGCGATCGCGTGGATCGCATGCCTGCCCGGGATGACGGAGTCCGCGGCTGCCGCCGCGCCGGTGGCCCACGCAACCATGGTCGGGCCGGCCTCCGCCGCGCAGCCGCTACAGCTCCTGATCCCGCTCGTCGCCGACGACGCGGGTCTCAGCCGGTTCGCGCTTGCCGTCTCGACGCCCGGCTCGCGGCTGTACGGCCACTACCTGCCGATCTCAACGCTCGCCCGGCGCTTCGGAGCGCCGCCGTCTGTGCAGGCGCGGGTCATCCGCTACCTGCGGTCGGCCGGCGCCACCCAGGTGGCGGCCAACCCGACAGGGATGTACGTGACGGCGACCATGACCGTCGGCGTCGCCGAGCGGACGTTCGGCACTTCGCTGGGGCGATTCGAGACCGCGCAGGGTGAGCGGTTCATCGCTCCCGTCGCGGTCGCGCAGGCGAGCGCCGCGTCTGCCCGCGTACCGGGGCCGCTGAACGGCCTTGCGCTCGGCGTGGTCGGGCTGGACACCCAGCGAGTCGTCCAGGTGCCGGCTCCACGAGCCGCCGCCGTCCCGGCTCTCGCACCGAGGCGCGCCGGCAGCGTGCAGATGCCGTCGGACTACTCGCCCGTCACCGGCACACAGAGCGGCTGTCCCGCGGGCAGGAACAGCGCTGGGTTCACCCCTAACCAGTATCTGACCGCCTACGGCTACAGCCCGTTGCAGAGCGCAGGTCTCGGCGGGCAGGGAGAGCGAGTCGCGCTGATCGAGATCGACCGGTTCAAGCGGTCCGACCTCTCCACGTTCGCACACTGCTTCGGTCTCCACGTGCCGCCGATCAGCGTCTATCCGCTGGGACCGGCGTCAGCCATTTCCTTCGGCGGGGAGTCGACTCTCGACGTCGAGGTGCTCGACGCCGCGGCGCCGAATCTCAAGTCGATTGAGGTCTTCGAGAGCAACGGGACCGCCGAGCAGGTGATCAATTCGTTCGTCGCGCCGCTGGTGGCACCCGGCGCAAAGGCGCAGGTCATCTCGGCATCGCTTGGCCTCTGCGAGCCGAGCATGCGGCAGGACTTCGGGCTCGCCGGCATTCGGACAACTGAGCGTGGGCTCGACCTGGCCGCCGCCACCGGAATTACCGTGCTCGCCGCCAGCGGTGACAACGGCTCGGCCGAGTGTCAGGACGGCCAGGGCAACCCGATCGCCGAGCTGGCGGCCAACTACCCGGCCTCTTCATCGTGGGTCACCTCCGTGGGAGGAACCAACCTTTGGCTGAACAGCGCCAACCAGATCACACAGCAGTCGGTCTGGAACGACACCACCGATCAACTCGGCGCGGGTGGAGGCGGATTCAGCGGGCTGTTCGGGCGACCGAGCTATCAGAACGTCGTCGTAACCCAGAACATGCGCGCAGTGCCCGACGTCTCGATGCTGGCCGATGTGATGCCCGGATATGCGATCTTCTGCACTGTGCCGGGAGGCACGGGGTGTGGAGGATGGTCCACCGTCGGCGGAACCAGCGCCGCGACTCCCCTCCTTGCCGGCGGCATCGCCCTCGTCAACCAGGATCTGCACAACCATCAGCGCGAGCGGGTCGGCTTTCTGAACCCGTTGCTGTATCAGCTCGGAACCGGCAGCGCCGCCGCTCAGGCGTTCTACGACGTCACGCAGTTCGGCAACGACGTGGGGCCGTACATCGCCGGGGGTAACCACCAGCCACTCGGGTGCTGCACGGCGGGACCGGGGTTCGATGAGGCTTCCGGATGGGGAAGCGTGAATCTGGCCCAGCTCGACGCGATGGCGCTTCAGATCCTCCCGCAGTTCGGCGACGTGTCGCTTGCGCTCCTGCGCCACCAGAGCCCAGTCAAGCGGCACAAGCTCTCTCTGAGGCTGAAATGCATGGGCGGCGCCAGCGCCTGCACGGTGTTCGCGTTCGGCTTCGTCGACATCCGTGGTGGTCACAGCTTCGTGGTGCGATCCCAGGACTACTTGTTGTCTGCCGGCTCCGCGAAGACCGTGTCGATCCGGTTCACGCCGCGCCAGATGCAGTGGCTGCGTACCGCGATTCGTAAGCAGCGGAACATCCTGGTGGAGATTTTCGGCGCGGCGCTCGATGCCCGGGGTCAGGTCGCGGACGTGACCTCCGGCCAGGTGCTGGACGTCCGCGGCTAGCGGGCCTTTTCATAGACAGCGCCCTCTGGATGTGCCATAATCTAAGTCACTTAGACTTAGATCTTGACACTGACCCACGGAGATCCCACGTTCCATGCAACCCGATCGCTTCACGATCAAATCCCAGGAGGCGCTCCAGGCCGCGCAACGGCTCGCTGATGAGCGGCGCAACCCGCAGACCACTCCCGAGCACCTGCTCGCGGTCCTGCTCGAGCAGGATGCCGGCGTCGTCGTTCCGGTGCTGCGCAAGCTCGGGGCCGACCCGGCGATGGTCCGCCAGGCGCTTGGCCCCGCCCTCGACGCGCTGCCGACTCTGAGCGGCGCGGCGGCGGGCGATCCGGCCGCAGGCTCGAGCGAGCTGGTCCAGATCCTCCGCACCGCGGAGAGCGAGATGCGTGAGCTGAAGGACGAGTACGTCTCGACCGAGCATCTGATGCTCGCGATCGCCGCACACCCCGGCCGCGCGGGCGACGCGCTGCGCGGCGCCGGCGCCTCACGCGAGGACTTGCTCAAGGCTCTCGGCGAGGTGCGA
>CATPBV010000131.1 GCA_955652345.1 uncultured Solirubrobacteraceae bacterium
ACCTCAACCAGTTCGGCGGGCTACAGGTCCTGTTACACGTGCTGGCCAGCCAGGCGACGCTGGTCGCGGCCGACTCGTCGCGCGCCGCGGACGTGATCGACGCGATTCAGGCGCACCGCGTCACGCACATCAGCGCGACTCCGACCTTCTGGCGGCTGCTCGCGGGCAGCCTCGACCGGGAGACCGCGGCGGAGCTCCACGTCCGGCAGGTCACCCTCGGCGGAGAGCCGGTGCAGGAGGGGCTGATCGAGAAGCTTCGCGAGCTGTTCGCGGGGGCGCGGATCTCACAGATCTACGGGTCCACCGAGGCGGGCACGGCGGTGTCGGTGAACGACGGCCGCAGCGGCCTTCCGCTGTCGATCCTCGACCGCGACGAGAATGCCGACGTCCGCGTGCGGATCGTCGATGGCGAGCTCCAGATGAGATCGCGGATCGGGATGCTCGGCTACTACCACCGACGCGACGAGCGTCCCGGCGACGATGACTGGAAGCCCACCGGCGACCTGGTCGAGATCCGCGGTGACCGGATCCAGTTCGTCGGGCGCAAGGGCGAGATCATCAATGTCGGCGGCGTCAAGGTGCGGCCGCTCGCGGTCGAGGAGCTGGCCTGTGCCGTCGATGGTGTCGAGCTCGCCGCCGCCTACGGGCGCCGGAACGCCATCACGGGCCAGATCGTGGTGCTCGACGTCGTTGCCGCGCCGGGCGCCGACAAGCCCTCGCTCGAGGACGCGATCCGGGCGGCCTGCGAGGCCCTTCCCCGGGCCGCTCGCCCGCGCCGGGTCAACTTCGTCGATTCGCTGGACCTGCGCGGGCACAAGGTGAAGCGCCCGGAGGCGAGGGTCCGTCCGTGAGTCAGGCGCGGTCGGTGATCGTGTCAGGCGGTAGCCGCGGCCTCGGGGCTGCGATCGTCCAGTCGTTCCTCGACTGCGGTGACAGGGTCGCGACCTGCAGCCGCACGGCCACGCCGGCCACCGACGCGTGGGCGAGCGACCCCGGCACCGACGGGCGCTTTCATCACGAGCTCGTCGATCTCGCCGATCAGGGGGCCTGCGAGTCGTTCGTGGCGGGCGTAACCGAGCGGTTCGGCGGGGTCGACGTCCTCGTCAACAACGCGGGGGTGGCGCGAGAGGGGGTGCTCGCGCTGGTTCGCGCCGATGACGTCGACACGGTCGTCGACCTGAACGTGAAGGCGACGATCCACCTGACGAGACTTGTGGTCCGGCGGATGCTGCCGCGCGGATCGGGCCGCGTGATCAACATCTCGTCGGTCGTGGGGCTATCGGGGTATCGCGGGCTGTCCGTGTACTCCGCCACCAAGGCGGCTCTGGACGGGTTCACTCGGGCGCTCGCCCGAGAGCTCGGAGCGCGGGGGATCACGGTCAACTCGGTGGCGCCCGGGTACATGCGCACCGAGATGTCGCACGGGCTCGACGAGGCGCAGCTCGAGCAGATCGCCCGGCGGACTCCGGCCGGACGCCTGGGCGAGCCGCAGGACGTGGCGGCGGCCGTTCGGTTTTTGGCCTCACCAGAGGCGGCGTTCATCAGCGGCCACGTGCTCGTGGTCGACGGTGGGCTGACCGCCTGAGGCGAGCGCCGCTGCGCAACTGGGTTGCTACGACCGTCGGGCGCGGATCGCGCGGACGGGCTCGAGCTCGGTGATCGGCTCGTCCGGCGAGGCGGCCAGCGCCCGAAGGATCGCCACGAAGTCGCCCGCGAACGTCTCGGCGCTCGCAGCGTCGAACAGCGCGGTGTCGTATTCGAGGTAGCCACCCAGACCATCGCCCTCGGGAGCCAGCTCGATCGCCAGGTCGAACCGAGCGACCCCAGGATCGAGCACGATCGGCTCACAGCGCGTTCCGGCCAGGCGCAGCTGCGGCTCCTCGCCCTCGAGGCGCATATTCACCTGCACCAGCGGGTTGCGGCTCGGATCTCGCGGCGGAGCGACCGCTTCGACGACCTTCTCGAACGGCAGCTCCTGGTGGGCGTACACGCCGAGCGCGGTCTCGCGCACCCGCGCGAGGAGCTGGCGGAAGCTGGGCGCTCCGGCGAGGCTTGTTCGGTAGATCAGCGTGTTGGCGAAGCAGCCGACGATGCGCTCGAGCTCCGGATGGGTGCGCATCGCCGCGGGCGAGCCGACCAGGATGTCGTCCTGCCCGGTTTGGGCGTGGACCATGGCCTTGAAGGCCGCCAGCATCGTCATGAACGGCGTGGCGCGCTCGGCGCGGCCACGCGCGAGCAGCGGCTTGACGAGCGAGCCGGGCATCTCGACCCACCGCACGGCCCCGCGAAACGACTGCGTCCGCGGGCGCGGGTGGTCGGTCGGTAGCTCGAGTGCCGCCGGCGCCCCCGCAACGCGCGAGCGCCAGTATTCAATGAGCTCCTGAAGGCGCGCGCCGCTCAGGCGGCTGCGCTGCCAGATGGCGAAGTCCGCGTACTCGATTCCAAGCTCGGGCAGGTGCGGCTCGTCCCCGCCGGCCAGCGCCTCGTACGCCGCGGCCAGGTCTTCGAGCAGCAGCCCCTTCGACCAGCCGTCGACGGCGATGTGGTGGGCGACCAGCACCAGCACGTGGTCCTCGGCGCCGAGGCGGATGAGGCGGGCGCGCAGCATCAGGTCGCGCTCCAGGTCGAATGGTCGCGCGATCTCCGCCTCGACGAGACCGCGTATGGCGTCCTGCTCTGCGTCGACGGCGGGCAGCGTGAGCTCGGCCTGCGTGCCTTCCAGCGGCACCGGACGCGGCTTGCCGCCCGGCGCCGCGAAGACCGTGCGCAGCGTGGGGTGTCGCTGCACCAGGTGCTCGAGCGAGCGCTCGAGCGCGGGGGCGTTCAGCGGTCCATCGATCCTCGCCGCCACCGCCGCGTTCCACGCATTGGTCCCGGGCATCAGCTGCTCGAGGAACCACAGGCGCCACTGCGCGAACGACATCGGCACCTCGGCGCCTTCCTGGCGCGGCCGAATCGACCAGTCTTGCTGAGCGCGTCTGTCCGCGAGGCGCCTGGCGAGCACCGCGCGCTCCTGCGCGGAGAGGCGCTCCAGGCGGGCGGCGAGCGCGTCGCGGCTGCGCTCAGGCGTCGGCGCTCTCCTCACACCCGTCCGGAGTCACGTGACCTTTGCGCCGGCCGAGCGCACCACTTCGGCGAGGTCGGCGACCGTGGGCGCGGCCAGCAGGGCGCCGAGCGGGATGTCGCCGTGCATGCGGCGGATCCGCATGATCGCCTGCGTCGCGAGCAGCGAATGCCCGCCAAGGGCAAAGAATTCGTCGTATACGCCGACCTGCTCGACTCCGAGCAGCTCCGACCAGATCCCTGCGATCT
>CATPBV010000132.1 GCA_955652345.1 uncultured Solirubrobacteraceae bacterium
GTTCTATGACCACTGAACGCCCGTCGTGGCCATGGCGGGTTCTTGCTACGGCTGGCGCCACCGATCGCATTGGAGGCTGAAGCCGTGACGATGAATGGTGACTTCAAGAAGTTCCTGCTTCGCGGCAATGTCGTCGACCTGGCGGTGGCGGTTGTGATCGGGGTTGCGTTCGCCGCCGTCGTCAAGGCTCTGGTCGCCGATCTGCTGACGCCGATCATCGCAGTGATCTTCGGCAAGCCCAGCTTTCAGTCTCTCTCGTTCACGATCAACGGCAGCCACTTTCTGTATGGCGACTTCATCAACAACGTGATCACCTTCGCGTCGATCGCCGCGGTCGTGTTCTTCTTCGTGGTCGCCCCGGTCAACCATCTGATGGCGAGGCGCGCGCAAGAAGACCCGGAGACCAAGGAGTGTCCGGAGTGCACGAGCGCGATCCCGATCAGGGCTCGTCGCTGCCCGCTCTGCACAACTCAGATCAGTGTCACGGGCACCGCAGATCACCCCAGGTGACCTGGTCCGAAGAAGGAGCCGGGGCCACTAGGGCCGGACCGAGCTGCATGGACACTCCCGCCGCCTTCGGTACCGCGGCTGCCGCCCCCGGCTCCTTGACTACCGCCCGAGGCGGCGGGCGCCGACCAGGAGGATCCAGTCTGCCCACCGCCGCCCGAGGACGCCGCCCCTCTGTCGCTGACGAAGATCCCGGAGGCGACCGCCCGACTCCGGCGGCCGTGGGCACGGTGCGCTCGTCCTCGCGCACCGGCGAGGCGAGGCCGATGCCGAGCCACGAGCCCGGCGCCCGGCCGAGGCAGTCGAGACAGGGCCACCAGTCCTGCTGCCCGGGTCGCGCCGGCAACCTGTCGACTCCCAGTCCGCGCTACCGCGGACGGATGCGGTCGCGACTGTCCCGCAAGTGATGCGACGAGCGCGGGCACCAGCGCGACGGCGACAGCGGTGAGTGCTACCGCGGACCCGAAGACGGCCACCGGACGCAAGCGCACGGCTGGCCGGCGCACGCGCGGTCGGCGACTACGGGCAGGCAGCTCAGGCTGAGGCGCCGGCGCTTTCAGGACATCGTGGATCGCATCGGAGTTCTCCGACCAGAACGCGTCGGGCTCGAACGGCGGACCGGCATCGCGCTCGCGAACCGAGTCACTCGCGACCGGCACGAGCTCGTCGCGCGGGCCGATCCAGTCGCCGGGAAACGGTACGACGTTCGTGTCCTGCCGGTGCTCGCCCCTGCCGTTGTCGGTTGTCCGGTCCTCAGTCGCCACGGCGTCCACCTATTCATTGCCAGCCGTGGCCTTGTCGTCCTCCTGCGCAGGTAGCATACCGATTTAGTTAGGCCCACTTAGACTCAATTAGGAAACGTGTCGTTCCAAAGTCCCGAATCTGACGAATCGTTTCTGACCGTCGCAGAGGTCGCCGGGATGCTGAAGCTCAACCAGCAGACCGTGCGCAACTGGATCGATCAGGGCTCCCTACCCGCGCTGCGGGTCGGCCGCCGTGTGCGGATCCGGCGCTCCGATCTCGACCGGGTGCTCGAGCAGAGCTACACCGGCACCACCGGCTCGCCGGAGGAAGCGGGGCCCAGTGCGGATGACTTCTGGGGCGGCGAGACGGTCGTCCTTGCGGAGCCCCGGCGACCGTCGGGCACCGGATGAGCTCTGGCAGCCAGCTCGACCGTGAGCAGGCGCAGATCATGCGTGCCGTCCGCGACGCCGGCGGTAGCTGGGCGGAGGCAATGCGCGCTCACAAGCTCGCCCCGCCCGATGCGGGCTTCGCCGCCCGCTTGCGTGCGCTTGCGGACGCGGCGGCCGACGAGCAGGTGGCATGGGAGCACGCCCATGCCGCTGGCCTGCTGTGGCGCCCGGTTCCCGGCGCGGAGCGCGCCATGCCTCCGTACGAGCTGCGTCCTGGCACCGGTCGGCGGGGGCCCGAGCAGCTCTGGTCCCGTTTCGACGCGGCCGTGGCTCGGCTGAATGGCGCGATCACCGGCTCGAGCGCCGCGGCCGTCGCCGACGCGTTCGGAGAGATGGCCGAGGTGGCCGCGGCTCTGGCAGACGCCGTCGCGCGCGAGGACGCGCCACCCTCGCGACGCGAAGCCCGCCCCCGCGCCCGCGGCGCCGCCTGATACAGGACACCCCCGCGCCTGTACGCTCCGCGCCGCGTGCCCGCTCCTCCGCGCCGCTCGATTCACCTCCCGGCAGCCGGCGCCAGACGGGCCGCGGTCGTCGGCGCCGGCTCGTTCGGGACTGCCATTGCAGTGATGCTCGCGCGCGGCGGCCTTCGCACCACGCTACAAGCGCGAACGCCCGAGCAGGCTCAGCGCCTCGCAGCCGACCGCGAGAACCGCGTGTACCTACCTGGCGTGGAGCTGCCCCGGGAGCTCCGCATCGAGCATGTCAGCGACGGCCTCGCCCGCTTCGACCTCGTCCTCCTCGGCGTCCCCTCGAACGGCCTGGCGGAGGTCATCCAGTCCCTCGACAGCAAGGGTCTCACCTCCCGCGCCGCCGTCGTCTCGCTCGCAAAGGGGCTCGTGGCGCCGACCGGCGCTCCACCGACGGCGCTGCTCAGCCACCGGCTCGGCCGTGAGCGCACAGGGTGCGTCGGCGGCCCCGCCCACGCACGTGAGATGGTCAGCGAGGGAGCGGCGCTCGTGGCCGCCTCGGCCGAGGAGTCGCTCGCAGCGTCCCTTGCGGCGGTGTTCATCCGCGCCGGTGTCGTGTGCGAGCAGTCGAGCGATCCGATCGGGGTCGAGCTTGCCGGCGTCGCAAAGAACGCCGCGGCCCTCGCCTCGGGCGCCACCGAGAACCAGGGCCTGAACGCCGCCGGCGCGGCCGCCGGGCACATCTTCGCCGAGGTGTGGCGATGGGCCGAGGGCCAGGGAGCCCAGGCCTCCTCGATGATCGGACTTGCGGGAACCGGCGATCTCGTGGCGACCGCGCTTGCTCCCGAGAGCCGCAACCGCCGGGCGGGCGAGCTCCTCGCCGAGGGCGTGGCGGCGCACGAAATCCCGCCCCGGGTCGGACAGGCGGTCGAATCGCTCGAGACCGTCCCGCTCCTCGCCAACGCAATCGCAGCCGCCGGCCTCGACGCACCCGTCACGACGGCGCTCGCCAGGCTGATCGAGGGAAGCCTCCCGCTGCCAGACTGGATTGCGGTCGTGCGCACCACGGTGCCGCCGCCCGCCCGCTGGCGTCCGGCGGTGCGACCTGGGTTCTGGAGCCGCTTGCGCACCCGGCTACGCCGCCGCGCCTAGCTTCGCTCTTCGGCCAGCGTCGTCACGACGGCCTCGTACACCCCCGCGCCGTAGCCCTCGCTCGCGACCCGCGCACCTTCCCGGAGATCCTCCCGTAACGTCGGGTCGCGCTGAAGCGCGTTGGCCACGAGCCAGAACGTCCCCACGACGGCGGCTGTGTCCATGTCCTCGCGCGAATCGCCGACCGCGATGCACTCACCAGCCGCATAGCCGCGTGCCCGCATGTGCCGCGCCACCGCCCGAACCTTCGAAGCCCCCGACGGCACCAGGTGGTAGGCGTGCACCACCTCCAGCCCCGGCATCCGCTCGGCATGCTCGCGGATCACGCCATTGTCGACCAGCCGCAGCCAGTCGATTCCCGCTTCGGCCAGCAAGGCGTGAGTCGCCTGGAGATCCACCGACCCGCGGAACAGGTGCGAGACCTCCCGGTGCCGCGACCAGGGCGTGTGGTACTCGAGCTGTCGCGCATAGCTCTCGATCAGCAGCGCCGGCGCGCCCGACGCTTCGATCTGGTCGAAAATCGACCCGGCATTCTCTGAGGGCACGACCCCATCGGTGAGCCACTCGAGCTCGCCGTCGAGTACCAGCCCCGCCCCCAGCTCGAAGATGTACGCCGAGGATCCGATCATCCGCGCACTCTCGAACACGCTCTGCTGGCGCCTGCCGGAGTAGAGCACGACCTCCGCT
This sequence comes from uncultured Solirubrobacteraceae bacterium, assembly GCA_955652345.1. Lineage (GTDB taxonomy): Bacteria > Actinomycetota > Thermoleophilia > Solirubrobacterales > Solirubrobacteraceae > Palsa-465. Next base: position 3,947 of record CATPBV010000132.1, read on the forward strand.
CCCGCCCGCCAGCAGGCCTCGAGCGCGCGCACCCCCATCGAGCTGAAGCGGCCGTCCGCTCCCCGCAGCAGCGACGCCCCTGGCCCCAGCAGCGTGCCGTCGAGGTCGACATACAGGCAGCGCATCGCGCGGGCGACCGTAGCACCGCCATACTCAGATTAGGTGTCGACCGTTTCCGAAACCGAGCCCTGGAGCGCCTTGCTCGAGACCGGCCGCGCCGACGAGCGACTGGTCCACGATGATCTTTATGGGGCGCGCTCCGCGCGCCTTGTTTCTGTCCCTGGTGAGCTCAGCGCGACGAGCAGATCCGCGCTTGAGCGGGTCGGAATCACCGACCTGTATGCCCACCAGGCGCAGGCTCTGTTCAGCGCCTTCGAGCGCCCGACAATCGTCACCACCGGGACGGCGTCCGGCAAGTCGCTGTGCTTCCAGCTACCGACGATCGAGGTCCTGGGCAACGATTCTCGCGCCCGTGCGCTCTACCTGTATCCGACCAAGGCGCTCGCTCAAGACCAGGCGCGCGCGCTACACGCCTTCGGCCTGCACCGGGCGATCAGGCCGGCGATCTACGACGGTGACACGCCTCGGGCGGAGCGCGCGGCGATCCGCAAGCGCAGCAACCTGATCCTGACCAACCCCGACATGCTCCACGTCGGGATCCTCCCGCACCACGGTTCCTGGTCCGAGCTGCTCGCGAACCTTGCGTTCGTGGTGATCGACGAGGCGCACGTGTACCGCGGCGTGTTCGGCTCGCACGTTGGCAACGTGCTGCGCCGTCTGCGCCGCGTGGCCGCGCTTCACGGGACCGAGCCACGGTTTCTGCTCGCAAGCGCGACGATCGCCAACCCCGTCGAGTTGGCGGAGCGCCTCACCGGCCTCGACGGGTTCGGACTGGTGGACGACGACGCGGCCCCGCGCTCGGCGCGCCGGGTGGCGATGTGGAACCCGCCGCTGCTCGACGAGCAGCTCGGAGTGCGCGCCTCAGCGCTTTACGAGGCGGCGGAGCTGTTCTCGGAGCTGATCGGCGCCGGCGCTCGGACGATCTGCTTCATGAA
>CATPBV010000133.1 GCA_955652345.1 uncultured Solirubrobacteraceae bacterium
ATTCCGCAAGGAGACCGGGGCGACGCACAGCGGGCGATCGCCGCCGCGCGTGACGCGGCCGACGGCTGGGCGCGTCTGACCGCGTTCGAGCGCGCGGCCAAGATGCACGCGGTCGGCGACCTGATCGAGTCTCGCCGCGACGAGCTCGCCCGTACGCTCACGCTCGACCAGGGCAAGCCGCTGCGCGCCGAGGCGTTCGACGAAGTCGACGAGCTCGTCGAGTACTGGCGAATGGCAGCCGAGGACGCCAAGCGCCTCGGAGGCGAGCTGCCGAACTCGTTCTCGCCCGGCAAGCGCGTGATGCTGGTACGACGACCGCGCGGCGTGGTCGGAGTGATCAGTCCGTGGAACTGGCCGTACACGATGCCGGCCGAGCTGATCGCCCCCGCGCTCGCATGCGGCAACACCGTGGTGTGGACGCCGGCTCCCTCGACCGCGCTGTGCGCGGTAGCGCTCGCGCAGTGCGTCGCCGACGCTGACCTGCCGCCTGGAGTGTTCAACCTCGTCACCGGGCCCGGCCCCGTGGTTGGCGACGAGATCGCCCGCAACCCCGGTACGGACGGCGTCGCGTTCATCGGCTCGACCACAACCGGTCGCTTGGTCGGGCAGGCCGCCGCCGGCAAGGCGACGTTGCTCGAGATGGGCGGCAACGGACCGCTGGTGGCAATGGATGACGCGGACGTTGAGGCCGCCGTCGATGCGACCTTGACCGCCTGCTACCTGTGCGCGGGTCAGAGCTGCACGGCAGGCGAGCGGATCCTCGTACACCGGGCCGTACAGGACGAGTTCATCGAGCTGCTGGCGCGGCGGGTGACCGAGCGGATCCTGCTGGGCGACCCGTTCAACGACGCGACGACGATGGGTCCGGTCAACAACGAGCCCGTGGCTTCGAAGATGGACGAGCATGTCGAGGACGCGCTCGAGCGCGGCGCGAGCGTCGTCAGCGGAGGTTCCCGGGCGACCGGTTTTCCGACCTCCCTGTACTGGCAGCCGACCGTGCTAGCGAACGTCCCAGCCGACGCCCGCGTGGCGGTCGAGGAGACGTTCGGGCCGGTCGCGCCCGTGGTGTCGGTCGATTCGCTCGAGGACGCGATCTCGTTGACAAACGCATCGCCGTACGGCTTGCTCAGCGCGATCTTCACGGCGGACCTCGGCAAGGGGCTGGAGTTCGCCGACCGGGTCCACACCGGCTGGGTCAACGTCAACGAGTCGAGCAACTACTGGGAGGCGCACCTCCCGTTCGGGGGCCGCGCCGGCACGGACAGCGGCATCGGCCGGGTCGGCGGACCCCACGTGATGCACTCATTCACCGAGTTGCAGACGGTTGTCCTCACGCCGGCAGCTCCTCGCTGACCTACGCCATCCAGGGCGACGGCGGGCCCGGGGCAGCCCGCCGCCGGCACACACCGAGCCGGCTCCGGATCTGACCGTCCGCCGCGCCGCCGATCATCTGCGGCATGAGCTGGCGTTCGACCCGCGCCGCCGCGCGCGCCGGCGAGCAGACGCGGCAGGTCGCAGTCATCGACCTGGGCTCGAACTCGTGGCGGCTCGTCGTGTTCATGTACGCGCCCGGGCAATGGTGGAAGCGCACCGACGAGCTGTATGAAACGGTCAGGATCGGAGCCGGACTCGAGGCATCCGGCGCGCTGACGGAACAGGCGATCACCCGTGCGCTCGAGACGCTCGTCGTATTCGAGCGGTTCTGTTCGGCGCACGCCCTTACTCCAAGCGACGTGCACGCTGTCGCCACAAGCGCGATCCGCGACGCCTCCAACCGCGACGACTTTCTCGCGCGCGCGCGCGCGGCCAGCGCGCTGAAGATCGAGGTCCTGTCCGAGGCCGAGGAGGCGCGCCTCGGCTACGTCGCCGCCGTCAACAGCTCGACCTTGACCGACGGCGCGGTGCTCGAGCTCGGCGGCGGCAGCATGCAGTTGGTCGAGGTTCGCGACCGCCGCGCCGGACGAATCGGCTCGTACGGCCTTGGAGCCGTCCGGCTCACCGAGCAGCTGCTCCCCGACGCCGGGCCGGCGGGGAAGAAGGACCTGGAACGGGTCAGGACCCGCGTTCGCGAGGTCCTTACCGGCGTGCCGTGGCTGGCCGAGGCGGGCGAGCGGCTCGTCGGGGTCGGGGGCGCCATCCGCAACCTCGCTGTGGCCGCCCAGCGCGAGACCGACCAGGTCGACATCGGTGTGCAGGGGTTCGTGATCACCGCCGAGGCGCTGGGCGATCTGGTGAAGCTGCTCGCGTCGCTGCCGGCGGATGAGCGCGGCGACGTGGCCGGCATCAAGCCCGGCCGCGGGGACATCATCCTTGCAGCGGCGCTGACGATCGAGACCGTGCTCGAGGTGGGCGGCTTCGGCGGGGTCGAGGTGACCGAGGCGGGGCTGCGCGAAGGGGTGTTCCTGACACGCGAGCTGCTGGCCGGCCGCGAGCCTCTGCTGCACGACGTTCGGGAGGCCGCAGTCCGAAACCTCGCGATGCAGTACGAGTCGGACATGGCGCACGTCGAGCACGTCGCCCGCCTGTCGCTGCAGATGTTCGACTCGCTCGTGGACGGCGGCCTGCTCGAGCCGGCGGGAGGAGAGCGGGAGCTGCTGTGGGCCGCGGCGATGCTCCACGACGTCGGCATGACGATCTCCTACGACGACCACCACAAGCACTCGCAGTATCTGATCGTCAGCGCAGAGCTTCCGGGCTTCGATCCGCGTGAGCGCGCGCTGATCGCGCAGATCAGCCGCTACCACCGCAAGGGCGCGCCGAAGCTCGGCGAGATGACGCCGCTCGGCCGCGACGGAGACGAGGAGCTGCTCGAGCGGTGCTCGCTGGTGCTCCGACTGGCGGAGCACCTGGAGCGTGGACACGATGGCTCCGTCAGAGAGGCACGCCTTCGCCCCAACGGGCAGGGAGTCGATCTGCACCTGGAAGCCGCGGGGGACCTGACGCTTCCGCGGTGGAGCGTCGAGCGCTACGGCGACGACGAGATGTTCCAGCGCGTGTTCGGGCGGCGCCTGCTCGTCGGCTGACGCTCGGGCGATCGCCTCACCACTGGCCCGCGCCTCACCACTGCACCGCGAGCTTGCATCCGGCGTAGAGTTGAGGACATGCTCTGGTTTCTCCGACACGCAGAGGCCGCAGATGGCGGCCCCGACGACGAACGTCCGCTGACCGAGCGGGGAGTGCGCCAATCCCAGGCTGCGGGGCAGGGCCTGGCCCGGCTGGGCGTCCACATCGATGCCTGCCTAGCGAGCCCCAAGCTGCGCGCCGTCCAGACCGCACAGCTCGCCTGCGAGCCGCTTGGCGTAACCGTCACGATCGAGCCCGCGCTCGCGGGAGAGCCGTTCGACGTGCATGCGCTGACCGCCGGGCTTGGCGACGTCCTGCTGGTCGGTCACGACCCGTCGTTCTCGATGACGGTGCACGACATGACCGGCGCCCAGGCGCGGCTGCGAAAGGGCGGGCTTGCGGCGGTCGAGAAGGGCGAGCTGATCGTCCTGCTGCGTCCCCGCGAGCTCGAGGTCTTGGCGCGAATCGAGGAGATGGCGGCATGACCGAGCAGTCCGTGCAGGTCCCGACGACCGATCGCACAGCTTCGGAAGCGACCGCCGCGGTCGACCTCGCGGATCCGTCGCTGTATGTGAACCGCGAGCTCTCCTGGCTCGATTTCAACGACCGGGTCCTCCAGCTTGCCGAGGACGAGTCGCTGCCGCTGCTCGAGCGCGTCAAGTTCCTGGCGATCTTCGTCACGAACCTCGACGAGTTCTTCATGGTCCGCGTCGCCGGGGTACACGATCAGGTCGACGCGCGGATCGACGCTCGAGGACCGGATGGCCTGTCCCCGGTCCGGACGCTGAACGAGATCGCCGAGCGGGTCAGGCGACTCGATCACCGGCACGCTCGCCAGTTCACCGACGTCGTCAAGCCGGCCCTGGCGGACCGGGGGATCCGGATCATCACCTGCGACGAGGCCACCGGCTCGTCGAAGGCGATCGGCCGTCACTTCCGCGAGCAGATCTTCCCGGTACTGACGCCGCTCGCGATCGGTCCCGGCCGGCCCTTCCCGTACATCTCCAATCTGTCGCTGAGCCTGATCGTCCGCCTGTACGACCCCGACCAGGACCACGACGCGTTTGCGCGCGTGAAGGTCCCCAAGGAGGTGCTGCCCCGGTTCGTGGAGATCTCGAAGGACACGTTCATCCCGCTGGAGGACGTGATCGCGCGGCACCTGGATGTCCTGTTCCCAGGCATGGAGATCATCAGCTACGACCTGTTCCGCGTGACGAGGGATGCCGACTTCGAGGTCTCCGACGAAGCCGACGACCTGCTCCAGGCGGTAGAGGACGAGCTCAGACGGCGGCGGTTCGGCGAGGTGGTCCGGCTCGAGGTGGGCGCCAGCATGGACCCGGCTCTGCGCGCTCGGCTGATCGAGTGGCTCGGGGTCGAGGAGGTGCAGGTCTACGACGTCGAAGGACTGCTGGACCTGAGCGATCTCTGGCAGATCGCCGAGGTCGAGGGATATCCCGAGCTACGCCAGACTCCGTGGACACCCCTGACCCATCCCGCGTTCGGAGCAGGACCCGGGAAGCGCGACCAGCAGCCCGACGTGCTCGCGGCGATGCGCACCTCCGACGTGCTCGTGCACTACCCGTATCACTCCTTCTCGACGAGCGTCGAGCGGTTCGTCGCACAGGCCGTCGATGACCCCAACGTGCTCGCGATCAAGATGACCGTGTACCGAACCTCGGACGATTCGGCTCTGGTGCCGTCGCTGATCCAGGCCGCCGAACGCGGCAAGCAGGCGGTCTGCATGGTCGAGCTGAAGGCGCGATTCGACGAGCGGCTGAACATCCGCTGGTCGCGCGCTCTCGAGGAAGTCGGAGCCCACGTGGTGTACGGGATCCCGGGGCTGAAAACCCACGCCAAGGCGATCCTGGTGGTCCGCAAGGAGCGCGAGGGAGTTCGTCACTACCTGATGATCGGCACCGGCAACTTCCACGCCAAGAACGCACGGCTGTACGACGACTTCGCGCTGTTCACGACCAACCCGGAGCTGGGCGAGGACGTCTCGAACATGTTCAACGCCCTCACCGGTTACGGTCACCCAGAGCGGCAGCAGAAGGTGTTGGTCGCGCCCGGTTTCATGCGCGATCCACTGATCGAGGAGATCGACCGCGTGATCGCCGCACACAAGGCGGGAGAGCCGGCGAGGATCGTGATGAAGATGAACTCGCTGGTCGACCAGCGGTGCATCGAGGCCCTCTACCGCGCCTCGCAGGCCGGGGTCCAGATCGACCTGAACGTCCGCGGGATCTGCTGCCTGATCCCGGGCGTACCCGGCGTCAGCGAGACGATCAACGTCGTCTCGATAGTGGGACGTTTCCTCGAGCATTCGCGGATCTACGCGTTCCGCCGCGGTGGCGAGCGGGTCTTCTACATGGGCTCCGCGGACCTGATGCCGCGGAATCTCGATACTCGCGTGGAGCTGCTGACACCGGTCGAGGAGCCCGAGCTCCAAGCCGAGCTCGAGGACACCCTGGAGCGGTGCCTGGCGGACGACACCAACGCATGGACGCTCGGGCCGGACGGGAAGTGGGTCCGGAGAGAAGGTGCCACCCGCAGCGTGCACCGCGAGCTGATGGAGCGGACGGTCGCGCAGGCGTCGACGCTGCTGAGCTGAGCCGACTCACGGGCGGCTAGATGCACAGCACCGTCCTGCTCGTCGTGGTTGTAATCACGGCGCTGGGATTCGACTTCACCAACGGCTTCCACGACACCGCCAACGTCGTCGCGTCGTCGATCTCCACCCATGCGCTGACGCCGCGCGCTGCGATAGCCCTCGCCGCGGTGCTCAACTTCGCCGGCGCGTTCATCTCGCTGAAGGTCGCGGCGACGGTCGCGACCGGGATCATCGCCAGCTCGAAGATAACGGAGACGATCCTGTTCGCAGGGCTTGTGGGCGCGATCACTTGGAACCTGATCACCTGGTTCCACGGGCTCCCGTCGAGCTCCTCGCACGCGCTGATCGGCGGAGTGATCGGTGCGTTGCTTGCCGCCCTGGGAGGCGCCGGCGTGAAGGGCCAGGCTCTGATCGCAAAGGTGGTGGTGCCCGCGGTCCTCGCTCCCCTCCTTGCGCTTGTAGTGGCGGGATGCGCGATCGTCGCGATCTACCGAATCGTCGGAAACCGACGACCGGGGATCGTGATCCGTGGCTTCAGGTTCGGGCAGGTGCTATCCGGCTCGATGCTCGCGCTCGCACACGGGACCAACGACGCGCAGAAGACGATGGGGGTGATCACGCTCGCGCTCGTGGCGCATGGAAGCATCAGCCCCGATCACTTCCACGTACCGACTTGGGTGATCGTGGCGGCCGCAGCCGCGATCGCGCTCGGGACCTACGCGGGGGGCTGGCGGATCATCCGCACGCTCGGAAGCAGGATCATCAAGATGGACCCCGCGCAGGGCTTTGCCGCCCAGGGAGTCGGCGCGGCCGTGATCCTGACCTCCTCGCACTTCGGCTACCCACTGTCGACGACCCACGTCATCTCCGGAGGCGTGATGGGCGCCGGCGCCGCCAAGCGCCTGTCGGCCGTGCGCTGGGGCGTCGCTGGGAACATCGCGACAGCGTGGGTCCTGACGCTCCCGGCCGCGGGCCTGTTCGGCGCCGGCGTGTACGGCCTGCAAGCGCTCCTCGGCGGCGGTCTGTTCGGCCCGCTCGTGACCTTCGCGCTCGCGCTCGGGCTGCTCGGCAGAGCGTTGCTCGCCCGGCACAATCGGCTTGCCCACGCTGCAGCATGGGCTCGCTCATGCCGGGCGCGATCGTGGAGGTGGGGACGCTGCTGAAGGTCGTCCTCTACTCGCTCGCCCTCGGTCTGGGCATCGCTGTGGTGTTCGCCGTCGGCGTCTCGAGCGCGAACGGGCTGATGGACGCGCTGCGCGAGCGGCGGACGCTCGCCGGAGCGGCATGGGCGGTGCTGGCAGTCGCCTGCATGAGCGGCGTCCTGGCGGCGGTCGTGCTCGGGATCTTCGTGATGGCGCGGAAGTAGCACTCACTCCCACACGTCCCCAGGTTTTGCGTGGGATGATGTCCGTGAGGTGGAAGACAGCGGGAATCGCGGGGTGAGCCGCCGCGACATTGGCGCGCTCGGCGCCGCGGCGCGCGCGCACCGTCGACCGATCCGGATGCCGGCGATCGCCTCGATCATGGCGTTGGCTGCGTTCTGCGTGCTGGTCACGTCCGGGGGCGCGATCGGGTTCGCCAAGGCGCCTCCCTCCAGCAACACAGATCTCGAAGCCGAGCTCCGCGGGCTCGTGGCGATGCCGGGCGGACCCCCCGGTGTGATCGCGGTGGTTCAGCGGGGCGCGCAGCTGAGGGTCTACGCCGCCGGCGTGAGCGACCTGCGCAAGCGCACTCCGATCCGCGCCTTTGCCCACATGCGGATCGCGAGCACGGCCAAGGCGTTCAGCGGTGCGGTGGCGCTGTCGCTCGTTCAGCGCGGTGTTCTCTCGCTGGACGACACCATCGGGAAGTGGATTCCGAAGCTACCGCGAGCTTGGGCAGCTGTCACGCTGGGTGAGGCGCTGCATCACACGAGCGGGCTGCCTGACTTCGCGGAGAGCGCTGACTACATCGCGTTTCTCACGAAGCATCCGCACGCGACTCCCACTCCGCTGTTCCTCGTGAACTTCGTCGCCAACCGGCGTCTCGCATTCAAGCCCGGTACGCGATACCGGTACGCGAACATCGACAACTTCATCGTCGCACTGATGGCGCAGGCCGCGACCGGTCGCCCCTACGAGCGCCTGCTGGCCTCGCTTGTGTACCGGCCACTGCACCTGACCGCGACGAGCCTCCCGCGGGGGTTCGAGATCCCCTCGCCGGTCATGCACGGGTATCAGCTCGATCCGGCCGCCGGACCGCAGGATGTCTCCGAGCTCTTCAGCGCGGCGCTGTCGTGGGCGTCCGGCGGAATGATCTCCACCCCGCTCGACCTGAACCGCTTCATCCGGGGATACATCGCCGCGAAGCTGTTCAGCCGCGCCATTCAGGCGGATCAGCTGCGGTTCGTGCCAGGCGAATCGGGTCCGCCCGGTCCGGGCATCAACCTGGCGGGGCTCGCAGTGTTTCGCTACAGCACGCGCTGCGGCACGGTCTACGGGCACACCGGCAACATCCCGGGCTACACCCAGTTCATGGCGGCGACGCTCGACGGCTCCCGGTCGGTGACGGTCTCGGTGAACGAGCAGCTGAACCAGCACCAGACCGGTGAGCAGCTCGCGGCGTTCGAGCGGCTTCGCGAGATCGAGGAAGACGCAGTGTGCGCCGCGCTCGGTTAGCGCGAGGTGGGTGTGAGCGGGGCTCGGGAGCAGCCCCGCTCACGGGCTGGGTGTTATCCGGTCGGGGCGGACGCGGGACGCGTTCCCAGCGTCAGTCTGACGTCCAGCGGCTTGCCACCGCGCTGGATCGTCATCGTGAGCTTGTCTCCGGGGAGATAGGTGGCGACCGTCTGGCTGAACTGCGTGGTCGAGCCGATCGGCTTGCCGTCGATCGCGGTGATCAGATCCCCGGGCTGGAGTCCCGCAGCGGCCGCGGGCGTGCCCGGGGTGACCGGCGGATTCCCGTTCTGGTCAGATTGGGTCGCGATCCGGGCGCCGCCGGTGCTGTTGGCACTGAGGCTCACGCCGACGTAGGCGTGCCTCACGGGGTGGCCGGCGATGATCTGCTGTGCGATCTTGACCACCTTGTTGGACGGGATCGCGAACCCCACACCGGCGCTCGAGCCAGAGTTCGTCTGAATCTGATCGTTGAGTCCGATCAGGTGACCGTTGGCGTCGAGCAGGGGGCCGCCGGAGTTGCCCGGATTGATCGCGGCGTCGGTCTGGATTGCGCCGACAATCTGGAAGTTGTTGGGCGCCGTAATGGTGCGTCCGACCGCGCTCACGATTCCCCCCGTGGTGGTTTCGGGGAGACTGAACGGGCTCCCGATCGCGACCACCGGATCGCCGACCGCCGCCGCCGAGGAGTCCCCCACGGGAATTGGGTGTAGCTCCGAGGCCGGCACGTTCACGCGGATCACCCCGACATCGGTCGAGGGATCGGTTCCAAGCACCTTCGCGCTGGCCGACCGCCCGTCCTGGAAATGAACCGTCACGGAGGTCGCTCCTGCCACCACGTGCTCGTCGGTGAGGATGTCGCCGTTTCGGTCATAGACGACGCCGGCGCCCTCGCCGGAGGTCTGTTGGCTTCCACCGAATGGATTGACCGACGGGCTGTTCTGCGTGACGACGATGTCGACCACGCCAGGACTTGCGTTGCGGTAGATCTGGTTCACCGTCAATCCCCGGGACGAGCTCAGAGACGTTGGTAGTCCGGCGCCGGCGGCCTGCTGGATCACGGTGGTGGTGACAGAGCGCGTGGTGGTGCCGCCGCTAGCCACGGCGAGAGCCACCACGGCACCGGCCACGGCGCCGCCGACGACCGGCAGGAATCGGATGAGGCGGTTCATTGTCAGATGCTCCTACGGATTCGATCTCTTGCTCAGTGCAGGGCTACCCACTAGACCAGGCTCGCGTGAGAATCCGATCAGAACTAGATGAGAGGCTCGTAAGAGCCTGTCAGACCGCCGACCTGGACATCTCGACGAAGTAGTCGAGCGCCTTCGGGTTGGCGAGCGATTCCCGGCTTGCGGCCTGCTCGGGGGCGGTTCCCATCAGGATCCGCTTGACCGGGACCTCGAGCACCTTCCCCGAGAGGGTGCGCGGCACCTCCGCGATCTGCCGGACTTCGTCGGGCACGTGGCGCGGCGAGCAGTCCTCCCTGATGCGGCGGCGGATCTGCGCGATCAGATCGTCATCCAGCGACTCACCGTCGCGCAGCACGACGAACAGCGGCATCCACCCGTCGGTCCCCTCGCGTGGCACATCGACCACGAGCGCATCCACAACCTGCTCGAGCAACAGCACCGCACGGTAGATCTCGCTCGTCCCCATTCGGATCCCGCCGCGGTTGATCGTCGAATCGGAGCGTCCGTAGATGACCGCGGTACCGCGAGGAGTGATCTTGATCCAGTCGCCGTGCCGCCACACCCCGGGGTAGTGATCGAAGTAGCTCTCCCGGTATCGCTCGCCGCCGGGGTCTCCCCAGAAGAACACGGGCATCGAGGGCATCGGCTTGGTGATCACCAGCTCTCCGACCTCGTCGATCAGCGCCTCGCCGTCGGGATCCCAGGCCTCGACGCTCGCGCCGAGCGAGCGCCCCTGAAGCTCGCCGAGGTAAACCGGGAGCGTCGGCACTCCGCCGACGAACGCCGTGCACACGTCGGTCCCCCCCGAGGTCGAGAACAGCCAGGTTTCCTTGCCCAGATGGTCGTAGACCCACTGGAACCCCTCGGGTGAGAGCGGCGAGCCGGTGGAGCCGACCGCGCGCAGCGCACTCAGATCGCGCTCGGCGGCCGGCGCCACGGATTCCTTCATGCACGCCGCGATGAATGCAGCGCTGGTTCCAAAGCACGTCATCTTGGTCCGCTCGGCGAGGTCCCAGAGGGTTCCGAGGTCGGGGTGGCCCGGGTTTCCATCGAACAGGACCATGACCGCGTCCGTCAGCAGCACACCGATCAAGAAGTTCCACATCATCCATCCGGTCGTCGAGAACCAGAACACCCGATCACCGGCCTGCGCGTCGAGATGCAGATTGCACTTCTTGAGCTGCTCGAGCAGGATCCCACCATGACCATGGACGATCGGCTTGGGCAGGCCGGTGGTCCCGGAGCTGTACAGCACCCAGAGGGGATGATCGAACGGAACCGCCGTGAATTCGAGCTCTGCCCCTTCTTGTGCGAATCCCGGCTCCCAGCCTGAGCCGTCGAGGTAGCCGAGGCGGACCACCCGCTCGAGCGAGGGGACCTCGGCGGCTATCCCGTCGACCACCGCACGGCGGTCGTGGTCCTTGCCTCCATATCGGTAGCCGTCGATCGCAAGCATCACCTTCGGCTCGATCTGGGCGAAGCGGTCGATCACGCTGCGAGCGCCGAACTCGGGCGCCGCCGCCGACCAGACCGCGCCGATGCAGGAGCACGCAAGAAACGCCGCGACCGTCTCCGGGATGTTCGGCATGTACGCGACGACCCGGTCTCCTTTCCCCACGCCGAGCTCGCGGAGGCCAGCCGCGATCGCGGCCGTCTGGCTCCGCAGTTCCCGCCAGGTAACGGCGGCGAGCTCTCGCAGCTCCGACGCGTGGAGGATCGCCGCCTCCTCGTCGCGCTTTCCCCGGAAGATGTGCTCCGGATACGAGACGCGCGCCCCGGGAAACCATTCCGCGCCCGGCATCTCGGCGCGCCCCAGGACCCGCGCGTCCTGCGGATCCAGGCGAACGTCGAAGTAGTCCCGGATCGATCCCCAGAAGACTTCGAGATCGCGCACCGACCACTTCCACAGCTCGTCGTAGTCGCGGAAGCGAAGGCCATGCTCGCTCGCGAGCCAGGCCGCGTACCGCGTCAGCGTGGCTCGCTGCACAGCCTCGGGCGACGGCTCCCAGAGAAGCTGCGGCTCACTCATCGCGGGCAGTATGCCGGTTCGTCAGCAACGGTCTCTCCGGTGCGCACGGGTCAGCCGCAGGTCTCGCAGCTGCCCCGGAGCACCACCTCGTGGTGGTCGACGCGCATCCCCAGCCGGTCCGAGAGCCGCCCGATCGCTCGCTCCAGCCCGGGGTCGTCGAACGCGACCAACCTGCCGCACCGGTCGCAGACGAGGTGGTGGTGATGCTCCCCGCCGGGATGCGCCGGTTCGAATCGCGCCACGCCATCGCCGACCTCGACCCGCTCGACGAGGTCGTGCTCACCCAGCAGCTCGAGCACCCGATAGATGCTCGCTCGCCCGGTGGGGCGCCCTTTCGCGCGCAGCGCATCCTCGATCTCGACGGCGCTCAGCGCGCATGACTCGCCGGCAAGCAGATCGATCACCCGCTCGCGCGCCCCGCCGCGCCTGAACCCCGCGCCCGCGAGAACGGCGTGTACGTGGCTGCTCCAGTCCGATCTACCGGTCATCCGGAGTAAGGTTAGCTCGCCAACGCGATAACGAGACTCAATCTCATTTCATGGTAAGTTGGTGCGGTGCGATCGCTATCCCGCGCCGTTCTGCTGCCGACCATCCTCGCCGCGGCGCTGGCGCTGGCGCTGCTCGCGGGCTGCGGAGGCACCGGCGCCGCTACCGCCTCTGGCGGCAGGATCAGCGTGGTCGCGGCCGAGAACTTCTGGGGAAGCATCGCCAGCCAGCTGGCCGGCAACAAGGCCACCGTCCAGAGCGTGATCGCTAACCCCGCGCAGGATCCCCATTCGTACCAGCCGACGGCGGGCGATGCGCGCACCCTCGCCACCGCTCAGCTCGTGATCGCGAACGGGATCGGCTACGACCCTTGGGTGCCGCGACTGCTTGCGGCGAATCCGACGTCCGGGCGGGTGGCCCTGACCGTCGGGGCGTTGCTCGGCCTGCAGCAGGGTGACAACCCACATCGCTGGTACGCCCCGGCGGACGTGGAGGCCGTCGCGGCCGCGATCGCTGCCGCCCTGGAGAAGCTCGACCCGAAGGACGCCGCATATTTCAAACAACGGCTGGGGCAGTTCGAGAGCACCGCCCTGGCGCGATACCACGCGGTGATCAGCGCGATCAGGGCCCGGTATTCAGGCGTACCGGTCGGAGCCTCCGAGAGCATGTTCGCTCTCCTGGCGCCGGCGCTCGGCCTGCACCTCGTCACGCCCTACGGCTTCATGAAGGCAATCAGCGAGGGCACCGAGGTGACCGCTCAGAACACCGTCACCGCCGAGCGGCAAATCGCCCAGCATCAGATCAAGGTGTGGATCTACAACTCGCAGAACGCCACCCCCGAGATCCAGCGCTTGAACTCGCTGGCCCGGGCGCAGGGCATTCCGATCGCGACGATCACCGAGACGCTCTCGCCGCCGCAGGCCAGCTTCGAACAGTGGCAGGTGGCACAGCTCCAGCGGATCGAGCAGGCGCTGCGTGAGGCGACCGGGCGATGATCGCCGAGCGAAACGACGAGTCGCTGTCGGGCAGCTCTGCGGGATCACATGTCGATCCGGCCACGCATCAGGAGCCGGCGGTGGCGCTCAGCGCAGCGACCATCACGCGCGCCGGCCAGCAGGTCCTGGCCGACGTCGAGCTGACGGTCTCCCACGGCGAGTTCGTCGCGGTGCTCGGGCCGAACGGTGCCGGCAAATCGACCCTGATGCTCACCATCCTCGGACTTCTGCCGCTGGCCGCCGGGCAGGCGAGCGTGCTCGGCACGGAGCCCGTCGCGGCTCGACCGCGGGTTGGCTACCTCCCCCAGCGGCGGGCGTTCGATGAGAGCACGCGTGTTCGTGGGGTCGACGTCGTCTCACTTGGGCTCGACGGGGCGCGATGGGGGCTGCCGGTCCCAATCTCCCCCGCGGCTCGCGCCCGCCGTCGGGACGTTCGCCGGAGGGTCCGGGAGACGATCGAGCTGGTCGGAGCGAGCGAGTACGCCCAGCGGCCGATCGGCGAGCTCTCGGGCGGCGAGCAGCAACGCCTGCTGATCGCACAGGCACTGGTTCGAGACCCTGAGCTGCTGATCCTCGACGAGCCGCTCGACAGCCTCGATCTCCCCAACCAGGCAGAGATCGCGGCGCTCCTTGACCGAATCTGCACCGGCCGTGGAGTGGCAGTGCTGCTGGTCGCCCACGACGTGAACCCGCTCATCGGCTATCTCGACCGCGTGATCTACCTGGCCCACGGGCGCGCACTCGAAGGGCCCGTCGAGGAAGTGATCACCTCGGAGAAGCTGAGTGATCTGTACGGGGCTCCGGTCGAGGTCCTCCGTACAACGCAAGGAAGGCTGGTGGTGGTCGGGACGCCGGACGCCCCACACCATCACGGACCCCGCCACGGGCACCCGTGAGCCCTTCACTGTCACTCGATCTGGTGTCCGACGTACGCCAGCTGCTCGAGTTCCAGTTCATGGTGAATGCGCTCGAGGCGGCGACGATAGTCGCGGTGCTGGCGGGAGCTGTCGGGTGGTACATGGTGCTTCGGCGCCAGAGCTTCGCGGGCCACACGCTGTCGGTGATGGCGTTCCCTGGCGCCACCGGCGCGGCGCTCGCGGGGATCCCCACGGCGCTCGGGTACTACCTTGCGTGCGGCGCTGCCGCAGTCGCGATCGGTCGCTCAGGCCGCGGGTCGCGTACCGAGAACGCCGCAATCGGCACGGTGCAGACCGCCGGCCTGGCCGCGGGGTTCCTGTTCCTGTCGCTGGGTCACGCCGTCCTCAGCGGGCTCGAGACCGTGCTGTTCGGGAACATCCTCGGGGTCTCTTCCGGGCAGGTGCTGGGCTTGCTCGTGGTGGCGGCGGTAGTGCTCGGCCTGCTCGCCGTGGGGGCTCGTCCCCTGCTGTTCGCGACGATCGACCGGGAGGTGGCGCGGGCCAGCGGGGTTCCGGTGGCCGCACTTGATGTCGGCTTCCTGCTCGTCCTGGCGCTCGCGGTCGCGGCGACCAGCCAGATCACCGGCGCGCTGCTCGTGTTCGCGCTGCTGGTCGCGCCGCCGGCCGCCGCGCAGGTGCTCACGACGCGTCCGCTTGCGTCGCTTGCGCTGAGCATCGCGTTCGCCGTGCTGGTTGCCTGGCTGGGACTGGGGATCGCGTACTTCTCGATCTATCCGGTGGGCTTCTACATCACGAGCATCGCGTTCGGGCTCTACCTGCTCGCCCGCATCGGCCGCCGTCTGGCGAGGACCTGATGCTCGCGCACGAGTTCGTCCGAAACGCCTATCTGGCTGGCACGGCGATCGCGCTCGCTTGCGGGGTGGTCGGCTGGTTCGTGCTGCTGCGCGCGCAGCTGTTCGCGGGTGACGCGCTCAGTCACGTCGCGTTCGTCGGCGCTGTGGCGGCCGCCGCGGCGGGCGTCGACATTCGGATTGGACTGTTTGCGCTGACGATCGGGCTAGCCGCGGTGATGGCGGGGCTGGGCCGCCGGGGCGGGGCCGATGACGCGGTGATCGGGATGGTGTTTGCCTGGATTCTCGGGATCGGCGTCCTGCTGCTGGCGGTGCTTTCGACCAGCTCCGGCGGCGGGAACGCGGCGATCGCGTCGACCACGCTGTTCGGCGGCATCTACGAGCTGAGCGCGAGCACCGCCGAGCTGGCCGCGGCGATCGCCCTGCTTGTGGCGCTAGGCGTCGCGGCGATGTTCCGCCCGCTGCTGCTGAGCACGCTCGATCCCGAGCTCGCCCTCGTCCGCGGGATCCCCGTCGGCGCGCTCGGTGCCGGGTTCCTGATCCTGGTTGCGGTCGTGACAGCCGAGAGCACCCAGGCGGTCGGGGCGCTCCTGCTGCTCGGGCTCCTCGCCGCTCCCGCCGGAGCAGCCCACAAGCTCACGACGAGCCCGTATCGCGGGGTGGCGCTGTCGGCGGTTCTTGCGGTGCTCGCGATGTGGGGCGGGCTCGCGCTGAGCTACGCGGTGCCCTCGCTGCCGGCCAGCAGCGCGATCATCGGTCTCGCGGCGGCTGGCTACGTCTCCGCCTCGGCAGTTCCCACCGCGCTGCGAAGGGCTGCCTCGGCGCCGAGGGCGTAGTAGAGGCTCCCCTGAGAGTCCCGCTTGCCTCGCTGGACGAGCCTACGAGCGACGCCCGTCGAGCCGGATCGTCCAGCGATCGACGCTCTCGATCACCAGGTGCGTCCCGGCCCATGGATCACGCGCGAGGGTCTCGCGGACGGTGTCCTCCGACTCCGCCTCGATCGCGAGCACGGCGCGGCGCTGATCCTCCAGCGTGCCACCCAGCACCACGAAACCCTGGTCCACCAGCGCGTTCATGAAGTCCGCGTGCGCGCGCCAGCCTTCCTGCTCCTCGAGTGGACGCAACGGATCCCACTTCGGACCGGACTGGCGTTCCACGACGAAGAACATTCCGGCTCGCCGTTATACCACCGCGCCGCCGAGCTTCCCCGCCTCCACCTGGAGGACCTCCCAGGCCCGCCGAACGTCCTCCTCCGTGGTGCTCATCTGTCCGACCGCCAGGCGCAGGACGTAGCGTCCGTTGAGCACGGCGTGGGACATGAACAGCTCTCCCGTGGCGTTCACGCGCGCGAGCAACTCGCGGTTTCGCTCGTCGTCGCCCTCGAGCCGGAAGCACACCACGGAGAACGGCCGCGGCGCGCACAGCTCCCAGCCCGGCGCGACAGCCACCCACTGCTCGAACATGGCCGCCAGCTCGATCCCGCGCCGGATGTGAGCCTGGAGCCCGGCACGCCCAACGCATCGGAGCACCGCCCACAGCTTCAGCGCTCGGAAGCGCCGGCCGAGCGCGGGGCCGTACTCGCTGAGGCTGAGGGCATCCTCGGCATCGGGCGTCCGCAGGTACTCGGGGATCAGGCTGAACGCCGCTCGGAAGTCCTGCGGCCGGCTCGTCCACAGAAGTGAGCAGTCCATCGGCGTGAGCATCCACTTGTGGGCGTTGACGACCACCGAGTCGGCGCGCTCGACGGCCTCGAACCCCCAGCGGTGCTCGGGACACACCATCGCTGCCCCGGCGTAGGCGGCGTCCACATGGAGCCAGGCGCCTGAGCGCTTGGACGCGTCGGCGACGGTGCCCACCGGATCGACCGAGGTCGTCGCAGTCGTACCGACGGTAGCCACGATGACGGCGGCATCGGACAGATCACCCAACTGCCCGGGGTCCATCCTGAACTGCGCGTCGCACGGAACCTTGCGCAGGCGCATGCCGAGCATCCGCGCCGCCTTCTCGACGGAAGAGTGGGCCTGCTCCGAGCACACGACGAGGTCGCGTCTCGTGGCGTGGCGCGCGGCGATCAGCGCAGTCAGCGTCGACGTCGATGCCGTGTCCTCGATGTGGCCATGCCAGCCGGCAGGCAACCCGATGAGATCGGCGACCCAGCCGAGCACCACGCCCTCGAGCTCCGTCGCCGCAGGTGCGGTTCGCCACAGGATCGCAACCGAGTTGAGTGTCGCCGCCAGCAGCTCGGCGAGGATCGCCGGCTCCGAGGCGCTCGTCGCGAAATATGCGAAGAAGCGCGGGTGCTGCCAGTGCGTGATCCCGGGCAACAGCACCTCGTCGAGGTCCTTCAGCACCGCCGAGAACGGCTCCGGCTCGTCGGGAGCCGTGCGCGGTAGGCGCGAGCGGATGTCTCCGGGCGAAACCTGCGCCAACACCGGAAGCTCGCCAACCCGTTCCATGTACCGCGCCGCCCACTCCAGTGCGGCCGGCCCGTCCTCGCGGAGCACGCTCACACCGCGGCTTTGACGCCGAAGTCGTAGTGCACGCCGGTCAGCTCCTCCGACACCTCCCACAGCCTTCCCCACGCGGCCTCGTCGTAGGCCTTCGACGCGGCGGACACGACGTGCGGGTACCCGCGCTGCTCCATGAAACCATCGGGGCCGATGAAAGTGCCGCCGGGCAGGTCGGGGACGGTCGCCGCAAACAGCGTCGGCAGCGCCCCCATCTCCGCGCTCTGCGCGACCAACCTGTTGCTGAGCGCCATCACCGCCCGCTCGTGAAGCAATGCAGGGCCGGCGAACTGGAGGTTCGTCGCCGAGTATCCCGGATGCGCGGCCACGCTCCTCAGCTCGGTCCCGGCGGCGGTAGCGCGTCGCTGTAGCTCGAAGCAGAACATCAGGTTGGCCAGCTTCGACTGACCGTACGCACGCCAGCGCCGGTAGCCGCGCTCGCCGTGGAGGTCTTCGAAGTCGATCTTGCCGATGTAGTGGGCGCCGCTCGAGACCGTCACCACCCGCGCCGCGGGCGCGGCGAGGAGCTGGTCCAGGAGCAGGCCCGTGAGCGCGAAGTGGCCGAGGTGGTTGGTCCCGATCTGGCTCTCGAACCCGTCCTTGGTGAGACGCCGGGGCGGCGCCATCACGCCCGCATTCAAGATCAGCAGGTCGAGCCGCTCGTGCTGTTGTCTTATCGTCGCAGCGCACTCATGCACGGAGGCGAGATCGGCGAGATCAAGCGCGATGACTTGAGCGCCGGTCATCGAGGCGCGTGCCTGCTCGCCCTTGGCTACGTCGCGGCAGGCGAGCAGCACCGTCGCCCCGGCGCGGGCGAGAGCGCGGGCGGTGGCCAGCCCGAGGCCGCTGTTAGCCCCGGTGATCAGCGCTACCCGGCCGCTCTGATCGGGGATCTCAGCGGCCGTCCACCGCGGCTCCATCAACTGGCTGTCCTGCGTGCCACCGAGTCGGAGTATGCCTGCGGGCGAAAGCGCAGCACGGGGTCGTCCGACAGCTCGATGCCGTCGGTCACACGTGTCGGATCGAACACCAGCACATCCCCATCCCGCTCCCTGGAGGTATCGAGCTCCGTGATCTCCAGCGTGCCCGCGCTGACCCGCTCCCTGCTCGCCGGCCAATGCGACCGGGGATCGTCGACCGCGTCCCCGGGGGCTGCGATCTGAAGCTCGAGCATGAACCGGACCGGGCCGCGCTGGACCCGCTCGCGGATCTCCTCCTGCAGGTAGTCGCGGCCGCCGCGCCTCGCCCGGCGCGGGCCGAGCCTCGCCTGACCTGCCTCCGGATGCAGCGAGTAGCGGACATAGCGCGAGCCGCCCTGGCCATCGAGGAAGAGGTAAGCGTGGACCGCGTAGTAGGGGATCGTCGCGTAGCTTGCGGGCGGTGCGAGCGCGCTCAGGTTCGCAGGCAGGCACGGAATCGCCTCCGGGTGACGCAGCAGGAACAGCGGCATCCTCCACGCCGCCGCCGGCGACGGGCTCGTGGCTCGCAGCATCTCGAGGAACGCCTCGGGCGTCCGGATCGGGAAGCGAGGAGCGCTCTGCGCGACGATGTCTGTGCGCGAGCCATCCGGCAGGTACATCTTGACCGCGAGGCCGCGGACATCGGGCGCGTAGTCGGGGCTACGGGGGTGCCCGGAGCCGTTCGAGACGCGGACGGTCACGGGGACGGGGTCTCCCTGGAAGTGGGCGGCACGGCTGAGGACCGCGGCCTGCTGAGTCGCGGTGAAAGTGCCCTTGAGCAGCGTCCCCTTGGCGTGAAGCGCGCGGTACCCCGGATGGCGGCCGTACGCGTCGTTCGCCGCATCGACGGCCTGCTGCGGGGTGACGGCCACGCGCTACCCCTGCCCCTTGACCTGGAACTCGATTCCGGCGCTTGTCAGGCGGTCGATCAAGGCGTTGCCCATCGCGACCGCCGGGGTCACCTGGCCCGCGGTCTTCGGAAGGTCGTCAAACGCAAGACTCATCGCCGACTCCGCGAGCATCTTCGAGGTCTCTTCGTAGCCCGGGTCGCCGCCCGACACCTGCGTGACGATGCTCTTTCCCCCACCGCGCCCGGAGAACGTGACCTTGAACCAGCTCTTGGCCCTCTGCTGCGGGCTCGGCCCCGCGCCCGCGGGAAAGCGGGTCAGCATCAGCTTTCGCGCCTGCGGAATCTGGGCCAGCCCGAGCACCGTGGTCACGCCGCCGATCAGCCCGGCAACCATCGGAAGGCTTCCGGCGACCAGGTAGTGGCTGTAGGTGAACTCCGGGCCATAGCGGTCGAGTGCCCGCCCCGAGCGCAGCACGGTCTGAGGATCGATCGTTGGAAACGGGACGACCCACGCGCCGGCCACCTCGTCTCGATGCGGGAGACCGCGGACGCCGCGCACGATCCGGCCATCGGGGCGCGGCTCACGGCGCTTGCGTTCCTTGGCGACCCGGGCGCCCTCACGCAGCCGACCCATGGCGTTGATAGCCGAGTGCACGGTGCCGCCGGATGGCTTGCCGCCGGCGCGAACGAACCCCTCGAGTGCGATCGGGACGCCCTCGGGGAGCTGCTGCACTGTGAACAGCGCCCCGAGGTCGTACGGAATCGAGTCAAATCCGCACGAATGCACCAGCCGCGCGCCTGTCTCGCGCGCGCGCTCGTGGTACCGGAGCCACATCAGGTCGACGAACTCGGGCTCGCCGGTCAGGTCGACGTAGTCGGTGCCGGTCTCGGCGCACGCAGCGACCGCTGGCTCGCCGTACTTCAGGTACGGGCCCACAGTCGTGATCAGCACACGCGTCTGCTCGGCGAGCGCCCGCAGCGACGCCGGATCGCCGACGTCGGCTTCGAGGACTCCGACCTCACGGTCGAGACCGGTGCGGACCGCCTCGAGCCTCTGGCGGCTGCGTCCCGCGATCGCCCAGCTCGCTTCCGGCGGGAGTTGCCGGGCCAGGTAGTCCGCCGTCAGCGCGCCGGTGAACCCCGTCGCACCGAGGAGGGCGACGTCGTAGGGGCCGTCAGCCATCGCTCGCGATGCGGCGGGCCAGCGTCATTGCTTCCCCCAGGTCGCGGCCGGACTTTGCGGCGACCCAGCACGCGACCGGCGCGGCCACGCGCTCGGAGGAATGTGCGGCTTCACCGGCAAGCTCCAGCAGCTGCCTGAACTCGTCGGCCGTGGGAGCGGACGTGCCGAGCGCCTGCGCGTACGCGGCGATCCATTCCTTTGCGTTCATCGACGGCACGACTCTACCTGTACTCGATTCGCGGCGGAGAGCATGCCGGAATGGCATGATGCGCCGCTCTCTGGAAGCGACGAAAGGGACACGAACATGGCGGTACTCGACGGTAAGGTGGCGATCGTGACGGGCTCCGCGCGTGGGATCGGGCGCGCCACCGCCGAGCTGCTCGCCGAGCACGGAGCGAGCGTGCTGATCAACGACCTCGACGGTGACGTCGC
>CATPBV010000134.1 GCA_955652345.1 uncultured Solirubrobacteraceae bacterium
CGCCAATTGCTCGTGCGCGCTGATCAGGTCAGGCGTACCCTTGGCGGGCTCCTCGCCGTTCGAGAGCAGGGCAACGCGCGGAGCATGGATCCCCATCACGGCGTGGGCGAATCCCGCGCCCATATGGGCAAATTGCACGAGATGCTCCGGACGACAGATCGCATTCGCGCCCACATCGAGGAGCAGCACCGGCGTTGCGCCGGGCATCGGCACCGGAAGCGCAAGCGCGGGACGGTAGATGCCCCGGTCGCGCTTGAGGTTGAAGAGCCCCGCCGCAAGTGCCGCGCCTGTCGAGCCGCCCGACACGAGCGCCTGCGCGCGGCCATCGGCTACCGCGCGAGCCGCCTGCACGATCGAGGCGTGAGGGGTCGAGCGCACGGCAGACGCCGGATCCGACGCCTTGGCGATCGATACTGGAGCATCGATCACCTCCACTCCCGCTGGCGCTGGTCCGATCTCGCTCGCCGGACCGAACAGCGTCACCCTGATTCCCTGGGCCGCGGCGCGCTCCGCACCAGCGGCCACCTCCCGCGGCCCGAGATCCGCCCCGCCCGCGTCGACGGCGACCGTGATCATGGAAGGGCGGTCAGACGTTCTGCTCGTCGGAATAGGGAGCGATTACCTCGCGGCCCTTGTAGCTCCCGCACACCGGGCAGACGCGATGCGGCAGCCGGGGGCTGTGACATTGCGGGCAGGCGTTGTATGTGGGTGCGCTGACCTTGTGCTGCGCCCTGCGCTGCGTCGTGCGGGCGTGCGACTGCTTCTGCTTGGGGACGGCCATGGCGTCGAGTGTATCCGGCTGCCCGATCGGCGCTCGACGCCGCAGAAGACGGGGTGACTATTCGAGCCGAAGCTCAGATAGCTTGGCCCACCGAGGATCGGCGGCGCGCTCGTGACCGTGGCCGGGCTCGGCTCGATTCAGGTTCTCCCCGCAGACTGCGCAGAGCCCCGCGCAATCGCCCGCGCACAGGATCGCGGCGGGCAAAGCGAGGGCAAGGGCGTCGCGAGCCCATGCCCCCACGTCGAGCACCGAGCCTTCGACATACGGTGAGCGCAGCTCCTCTGCCTCTCCAGGCACCGACACCTCTCGCGCCTCGATGGCGGAGGTTGGCGCCGCGGGCTCCAGGCAGCGCATGCACGGACCGATGAGGGTCGCCTCGAACCGCAGCAGCAGCGCGTAGCCGCCGCCCGTTGTGCGCGAGATCTCGAGCACAACCGGGACCGGGCTGCCTTGCACCTGGTAGCGCTCGCCGCCGAGCTCAAACGGATCGATCGCCACCGCGAGGCCGAGCCGTCGGCCCTCGCCCGCCGTGAGCCGCAGTCCCGCGAGGTCAAATGTGTCGGTGCGCAGAGCCATCATTTGAGATTAGCTCGGCGCTCCGGCCGATTCCGGCCTCCGCAGCCGGCCCGATTGAGACCCCGTCGGCGGTCGAAAAGGAGCGAGCGCCAGCCGCCGCGGTGAGCGAGGAGCGATCATTGTCGGCGTGTCGAGGTGGTTTCGCACATATGGATTCACAGAGGTCGGCCCGGACCTGCTTGTGGGCGCCTATCCCCTCGACGAGCGCGACGTCCAGCTGCTGGCGTCGATGCGCGTCAGGCGAGTCCTGAACCTGGCCGAGGACGAGGAGTACCGGGACGGCGAGCGGGACACCGTCCAGCAGGCCCTCGACACGGCAGGGATCGAGGAACACCGGATCAGCATGATCGACTTCGGCGGCCTCTCCCCCGAGGCCATCGAGTCAGCGGTGACGCTGCTAGATGCCTGGCTTGACGAGGGACTCCGCACATACCTGCACTGTCGCGCCGGATGGCAGCGCTCAGCAGCGGTCGCCGCAGGCTTGGTAGCGCTCCGCGACGGATTGGACATCGATCGGGCGCTCGAGTACGTGCAGACGCGCAAGCCCTCCGCCGATCCGCTGCCCCACCAACGCGATGACCTGCGCCGGTGGTGGGAGGAGCGATCGGCTCTCGGCTGAGTCGAGACCCTATTCAGCGGCGCGAAGGCGCCGCGGTGCGGTCAGCTCTTCGAAGCTGGCCTGCTCACCGGCTTCGAGCTCCCCGACCATGAGCTCCGCAGCGTGGACGCTGCGGGCGCTGGTGGTGACGTGCTCGAGCTGGGGCAGCTCGCGCCCCGCCTTGACAGCGCCGTGGTCGGCGAACCGCCGTGCGGACGGCAGCACCCGCGCCTCGTAGGAGCCGACAGCCTCGTTATAGGCGCGGACCGTGCCGTTGAGTTTCGACCCGAGCGAGGAGAGGAGGCCCGAGAGCTTGACCAGGCGACTGTGGAGCTCGCGTCCGAGCTCGGAGATCGCCTGAGCGGACTCAGCGACGCGCTCCTGCTGCCACCCATACCCAACCGCCCTGAGCATCGCCAGCAGCGTCGTGGGGGTAGCGATCAGTACCCGGCGCGCCATCGCATCCTCGATCAGCGCCGGGTCTGCCTCGAGCGCCGCCCCATACAGATGCTCACCGGGCAGGAACATCACCACCAGGTCGGGTGCGGAGTCGAGCCCCGCCCAATAGGCCTTGTCGGCGAGCGCCTTGACGTGCTTTCGGAGAAGCCGGGCATGATCGTGCAGGTGGCGCTGGCGCTCCTCCTCATCGCGTGCGGCATAGGCATCGAGGACGCCCTGCAGCGGCGCCTTGGCGTCGACCACGACGTGCTTGCCGCCCGGGAGCTTGACGATCAGGTCAGGTCGCAGGGTCGTCTCATCGCCGGCCAGCGCCGTCTGCTCGGTGAAGTCGCAGTGCTTCACCATGCCGGCGAGCTCGACGACGTTTCGCAGCTGCATCTGACCCCATTGGCCCCGTGCGTTCGGCTTGCGCAGCGCGGTGACGAGCGCGCCCGTCTCGGTGCGCAGCCGCTCGCCGGTGTCGGTCAGCGTTCTCAGCTGGGCCTCCAGACGGCCACGCGACTCTCGCCGTTCCTGGTCTAGGCGCAGCAGCTGAGCATCGACTCGGCCGAGCTGCTCTTTCAGGGGTGCGACGAGCTGCTCGACCGCGTTCCGGCGCTGGTCGAGATCTCCCTTGGCCTCGGCCTGGGCAGCCTGAAGCTGGGAGCGGGCAAGCTCAGCCAGCTGGCTCATGCTCGCCTGCAGTGCTTCGGCGCTGAGCGCCTTGAAGGACGCCGACAGCCGCTCCTGGGCGTCGCTGATCGTGGCCAGCCGCTCCTCCCCGCGCGTGCGTTCGTGCTCGAGCTCGGCGCGGGCTTGGAGCAGCTCGCGGTCGAGCTCGGCGGCGCGGGCCGTCTCCAGTGCGAGCAGGCGCAGACGCGGACGGAGCGCAGCAGCGACCGCCGCGGCGCCCGCAAGTAACCCGATTAGCAGCCAAAGTGCGGTCATCTCGGGTCGAGCATGGCGTGGGTCGCGGACGGAACGGTGCGCGAGAATCACCGGATGAGCAACACGGTCCGAAAGCGGGTCGTGGTTCGGGGCCGCGTACAGGGTGTGTTCTTCCGGGACTCGGTGCGCGAGCGGGCTCGGGCGCATGGCGTGTCGGGGTGGGCGTGCAACCGTGCCGATGGCGCCCTGGAGGTCGTTCTGGAAGGGTCTCCCGAGGCGGTGGATCGGGTGGTCAGGTTCTGCGACACAGGGCCGTCGGCGGCGAGGGTCGACGGAACGGCAGTCAATGAGGAGGAGCCCGAGGGGATTCGCGGGTTCGAGATCCGCTGAGCGAGCGGAGCAGAGTGCATTACACGTCACGGGGCGGAGCGAACGAGCTGCCCGACGTGTTACGCACGCTATTTGTGCATGGCACGTCATGGCCGCGCGATCGAGCGCGGCTTGACGTGTTATGCACCCTGGATCAGCGGGCCAACGCGCGCTCGAACGCCTCGCGCGCCGCGCCACCCCTCACCGCGAAGACGATCCGCTCGATGCCGCTCCTTTCATTGAGGTGTTTTCGCACCTCTTCCATCTCGATGCGCGCGGCCTCGTCCAACGGAAACCCACCCACGCCCGTACCGAACGCCACCAGGGCCAGCGACCGCGCACCCAGCTGCTCCGCGCGGCGCAGCGTGCTGGCCGTGGCCCGCCGGATGATGTCCGCAGACGTCGGACCGCCGAGCTCCATCGTCGCGGCGTGGATCACCCACCGGCACGGCATCGACCCGGCCGTCGTCTCGACCGCGTCGCCCAGCTCGATCGGGGCACGCTCGTGGCTCTCGCGTTGCACATTCGGGCCGCCGGCGCGTGCGATCGCCCCGGCCACGCCGCCGCCGTGAAGCAGCCGCGTGTTCGCCGCGTTGGCGATCGCGTCGACCTCGAGCGTCGTGATGTCGACCTCGAGGACCTCGATCTGAGGGGGCACGGAGCGCGCCCTAACCGACTTCGGCGGGTTCCTCTTCCTTGCCGGCGAGGCGCTCGCGGCCGCGCCTGACGGCGGCGATGAACTTCGAGAGGTTGACCTCGAGCGTGTTCAGGATCTCGTCGGCGTAATCCTCGGCGCCGAGCCGGATCTCGCGCTCGCGGGCGCGCGCGTCCTCGATGATGTCCTCGGCGGCACGCTCCGCCTGCTTGGTGACCTCCTCTTCGGAGATCAGACGCTCCTGGCGCTCACGCGCCTCCTTGACGATCCGCTCCGCCTCGCGCTTGGCCTCCGCGAGCATCTCCTGGCGCTCCTTGACGATCCAGCGCGCCTGCTTGATCTCCTCCGGGATCGTCGCGCGCATCTGATCGAGGATGTCGTAGATCTCTTCCTTGTCGACGCGCACCTGGTCGGTGAGGGGCACCGGCTTGGCGTTGTGGACGAGATCGTCCAGCTTGTCGATCAATACCAGGACGTCCATCGCAGAACCTCTGTTTCGTCAGCGGGCGAGCCGCTCCTGCAAGGCCCTAGCAACCTCATCGGGAACCAACTCCCCCAAGTCGCCGCCGAACGTGGCGAGCTCCTTGACACCGCTAGAACTAAGGAAACTGTACTTGGCTGAGGCCATCAGGTAAACGGACTCGACGTCCGGGGCCTGCATGCGGTTGAGCTGGTTCATCTCGAGCTCGTACTCGAAGTCGGAGATCGCGCGCAGTCCCTTGACGATCGCCAACGCCCCGCGCTCGCGCGCGAACTCGACCAGCAGGTTGCTGAACGGCTCGACGGTCGCGTTGCCGAGCTCGCGGGTGGCGTTCTCGAGGAAGGAGACGCGCTCCTCGGTGCTGAACAGGCTGTTTCCCTTGCGCCAGGGAACGTCGACCACGCCCACGATCACCGCGTCGAACATCTTCGAAGCGCGCGCGATCACGTCGAGATGCCCGTACGTGACAGGGTCGAACGTGCCGGGGCAGATCGCGGTGCGGTTATCGGGGGCCATCGGGGCAGTTATGCGGCGGCATAGATTCGAATCACGGTGTCGCCGTAGCGACGCTCGTCGAGCGCGGTCAGCGCTTCGAGCTCGAGCGGCGCTCGCCTATCGCTCTCGGCCACCACCCGAGCGCCAGGCGCGAGCACCGGCCTCAGAGCGGACGGGAGCTCGCTGCCGAGGACGCTCGCGTCGCGATACGGGGGATCGAGGAAGACGAGATCGTACCTGCGGGCGCCCGAGCGTGCCCGCGCCAGGAACGCAGCGGCCGGCCCACGCCAGACCTCCGCCACCAGGCCGAGCGATTCCAGGTTCCGCTCGATCGCGGCGATCGCAGCGCCCGACGAGTCGACCAGCGTGGCTCCGGCGGCGCCGCGCGACAGCGCCTCGATCGCCATCGCGCCAGACCCGGCGAACAGGTCAAGCACCCATGCGCCATCGACGGCCCCGCCCAGGATCGAGAACACGGCCTCGCGCACGCGGTCGGGGGTGGGGCGGGTCGCGCTGCCGCGTGGAGCCACGAGCTTGCGGCCGCGGAGTGCTCCGGCGATGACCCTCACGCCCGGATCGGCGCCCTCGCTTCGGCGCCATACGCGGCCGCCAG
The DNA here is from genome assembly GCA_955652345.1 of uncultured Solirubrobacteraceae bacterium. GTDB lineage: Bacteria > Actinomycetota > Thermoleophilia > Solirubrobacterales > Solirubrobacteraceae > Palsa-465. The sequence goes on from CATPBV010000134.1 coordinate 5,895, forward strand.
CGCCTGCGCCAGCAGCGCGTTCTCGGGCGCCTCCAGGCGTTGATCTTCGTCGACGATCCGCTCGGCGTGTGCCCGCGCTCGCTCGAGCAGCTCGCCGTCGCGGGGAAGCTCGGCGACCCGGAACTGCGCGAGCCCGTGCTGTCGGGTCCCGACGAGCTCTCCCTCGCCTCGCAGCCGGAGATCGATCTCCGCGAGCGCAAAGCCGTCCGCATGCGCCGCAAGCGCACGCAGCCGCGAGGAATCCTTGGGCCCGAAAAGCAGGCACAACGATCGATGCGCACCGCGACCGATGCGTCCCCGGAGCTGGTGAAGCTGCGAGATCCCATAGCGGTCGGCGTCCTCCACCAGCATCACCGTGGCGTTCGGGACGTCGATGCCGACCTCGATCACCGACGTTGCGACGAGCACCTGGGCAGCGCCGGCGGCGAACGCCGCCATCGCGCCCTGCTTGGCGGCGGGGGCCAGCTGGCCGTGGAGCAGCGCCACCTCGAAACCCCGCAGCTCACCCGCCCGCAGCCGCTCCGCCTCAACCGTGGCCGCGCGCGCTTGCAGCGCCTCGGACTCCTCGATCAGCGGGCACACCACGAACGCCTGGCGCCCGGCCCGCAGCTCCTCGCGGATCCGGTCGTACGCACGTGCGCGCTCACGCTCGGTCGAGCAGACGAACGTCTGCACGGGCTTGCGCCCTCGGGGAAGCTCGCGCAGCAGGGTGAAGTCGAGGTCTCCATATCCCGCGAGCGCAAGGGTCCGCGGAATCGGGGTTGCGGTCATGTGCAGGATGTGAGGGGTCTGGTGTGGTGGGCCCTTGGCGTCGAGCGCCGCACGCTGGCGCACCCCGAACCGGTGCTGCTCGTCGACGACCGCCACCGCGAGACGCGCGAACGAGACGGGCTCCTCGATCAGGGCGTGGGTCCCGACGATCAGCGACAGCTCGCCGCTCGAGAGCTTGCCGAGCAGATCCCTCCGCCGGGCTACAGGAGTCGAGCCAGTCAGCAGACCGGCCGAGACCACCTCGCCTCCCGTCAACGACTGAATCGTCGCGAAGTGCTGCTCTGCGAGCGTCTCGGTCGGTGCCATCAGCGCGCCCTGGAAGCCGTGCTCGACGGCTCGCAGCAGCGCATAGAGAGCGACGACCGTCTTGCCCGAGCCCACCTCACCCATCAGCAGCCGCTGCATCGGAAGCGAGCTCGCGAGATCGCGGTCGATCGCTTCGAGCGCGCGCTGCTGATCGCCGGTCAGCGAGAACGGAAGCAGGTCCCGCAGCCACCGCTCCGTCAGCTCCCGCTCGCCGTCGAGGACAGGGGCGGTGGCGTTCTCATGCCGCGTCCGGCGGCGGCGGAGCAGCGCCAGCTGCGCGAGCAACAGCTCGTCGAAGGCCAGCCGACGGCGACCTCCGTCGAGATCGTGCTCGGCCTGCGGGAAGTGGGAAGCCGACACGGCGGCCGGCCTGTCCGGCAGTCGCTCGCTCACGCGGACGGACGAGGGCAGCGGCTCGACCACGTCGCTGACCGCGCTCGCGTGCCTGCGAACAAGCGCGAGGATCTGGGTAGAGGACAGCCCCTCGGTCGCCGGGTAATGGGCTACCGCATCGGCGCCCGCCAGGGGCTCGGAGGTCGTCGCATGCCCTTGCACCCGGAAGCCGTTACGCGCCTCGAACTTGCCGTGAAGCACGAGTCGGGTCCCGCGCGGGTAGCGCTGCACGAGCCACGGCTGGTTGAAGAACGTGACCTTCATCGGACCCGTCTCGTCCGCAACCGTCGCCTCGACGAGCGGGCGCATCCCCCGCCGGCGCACAGACCGCGAGGCGATGCTCCTGACCTCGACGACGACGGTGGCATTCTCGCCCGGGCGCAGATCCGCGACGGTCCTGGCCTCCCGCCGGTCGCGCGGCAGGTGCTCGAGCAGATCCCCAATACTCAGAAGCCCGAGCGACGTAGTGGCCTGCTGGGCCTTCTGCCCCTCGACCTTCAGCGGCTCAGCGAGCCGCGACGGCCGCGGATAACGCACCGGCGCCTCCGCCAGCTCATGAGGCGGCAGCCGATGCGAGCTCGCAAATTGGGTTGGAACCATCAGCAGACCGGCTCATGATGGCGCGCCCGCCGGTCGAGGCCCGGTGACGGCGAGGGGACCCGCCGAAAGCCGACGTCTACTCAGCCGAGAGCAGCCACCAGTAGCTCGGCTGCCCCCCGTCGGAGAGCTCAAACTCGACCTCGCCCGCCGCGAGCGCCTGCACGGTCTCGTCATCGAGCGGCGCCTCGGCGCCGCGCAGGCAAGTGATCAGCTCGGCGTCGTCGGCCAGCTGCTCGAGAACGGACCGGAGCGCCTCGCGAGGCCGGCCCCAGGCGACGATCTGCTCGTCGATGAACCCGACCGCGTCGCCTTCCCGGAAACGGCCAGAGGCGTCGTCCCGCGCGGCGGGCGCGACCGCCCCGGTCCGCACTCGCTCCAGCGTCGCCTCCATCGCCTCGGCATTGGCCTGCGCGTCGTGGGCGGGATCGAGGCTGACCGCGGCGGCGAGCCCAGCCTGCTGGGAGCGCGAGGGCACGACGTGGACCCGCTTGTCCGAGAGCTCGGCGGCTCGTTCGGCTGCCATCAGGACGTTCGGGCTGTTGGGGAGCACCACGACCTCCTCGGCCGGGATCGCGTGGATCGCCGCGAGCAGGTCGTAGGTCGAGGGATTGAGGGTCGGTCCGCCGTCGAGCGTGCGCACGCCGAGGCTCTCGAACAACGAACGCATGCCGTCGCCGGAGGTGACTGCAAGCGCGCCGCAAACGGCCACCACGGGCGCCCCGGCGAGGCGCTCGTCGCGCCGCCTGACCTGCGCGCGCATGTCGGCTACGTCGAGGTGCGAGATCTCGCCGACGTCCGCGAACAGGGCTGTCGCCGCGTTCGGATCGTCGGTGTGAACGTGGACCTTCAGCGTCGACTGATCGCCCACCACCAGCACCGAGTCGCCCAGCCGCTGGAGCGCCACGGCGAACCGGCGCTGCTCGAGGCCGGTGCCGCTGACCGCGAAGTTGGTGCAATACCGATAGGTGCTCGAGGTGTGCTGCGGGTGGGTCACTCTCGCCGGGGCGTGGTGCTCGAGCGGTGGCGGCTCGCTGCCACGAAGCGCGCCCACGATTCCCGAGAGCAGCACCACGAGGGCGTACCCGCCCGCGTCGACCACGCCCGCTTCGCGGAGCACCGGCAGCAGGTCGGGGCCCCGTTCGACCGAGTCCTCGCCGGCCTGGAGAGCCCGTTCGATCACCTCGGCGATGACCGCGTTCTGCTCCTCGGTCGAGGCCTCGGGCCCGAGGCGGGCGTCGGACATGTGCGCGAGCTCGGACGCCACCCGCGCCGCCATCTCGCGCACGACCGTGAGGATCGTGCCCTCCGCGGGGTCGCGGACTGAACCGTACGCCTGGTCCGAGGCCCGAGCGAGCGCGGCGCTGATCAGGACCGGATCGACAAGCTCACCGGGTCGGCTCGCGAGCTCCTCGGCCGCCCCGCGAATCAGCTGCGAGAGGATCACTCCGGAGTTTCCGCGGGCACCGAGTAGCGCGGCACGCGCCACTGAGGCGACGATCTCCTCCCGCCCGATGTCGTCGAGCGTGTGCCCCTCCGATGCGCTCGCCAGGCGATCGAGCTCCTCCTGAACCGCCCGCAGGGTCAACACCATGTTGTCGCCGGTGTCCCCGTCGGCGACGGGGAACACATTCAGATCGTTGACCTCCTCGCGCCGTGCCTCGAGCGCCGTGAGAGCCGCCTGGATCAGGGCTTGGAAGCGAACTAGGCTTGGGTCGGACACCGGCCCGCGCGGTCAGGGGCTCGCCGGCGCGACCACGAACTACCGTGCCTTGGTGACTTTGCCGGCCTTCAGGCAGCGCGTGCACACGTACGCGCGGCGGGGAGTGCCGCCGTCGTCGATCCGGACACGCTGGAGGTTCGGCTCGAAGCGACGCCGGGTGGCGACCATCGAGTGGCTGCGGCTATTGCCGAAAGACGGACCTTTGCCGCATACGTGGCACACCTTGCGCATGCCGCGCGAGTATAGCCGCGCCCTCTTGAGCGCCCTCGACCGACCGCGGCCGCTGATCGCGCTATCGGCCTACCGACAGACTCCGAAATCACGTTGAACTGATCTGGGAATGCGCGCGAGCGGACACGTCCACGCACTTCCCTCGAAGGCGACTCGCCAGTGGTTGTGCTTGCCCCGCTTGAAGATCGAAACGCCGTTCGCGATCCATTTGATGCAGCTCTTACGCATGCGAAACCGGACCGTCCCGTAGTTGTGATTCGAGGCTGCGAGCCGGACGTTCAGGCAGGGCGCGGCCGCCGCCGGGTCGCCGAACGCCTTCAGGATCGCCGAGCGCTCGGCTGGAGCTGGTGGGACCGTCTTGCCTGCCGCGCCGAGCGCGGATCCGGGAAGAATGACTGCAACTGCGGCGATAGCGATCAGGACGCGTCTGCTGGTCATCGGCTGGAACCTCCGTGTTCGGTAGCGACTAGATGCGTCTTGGTTGAGATCTAGAGTGGGGCCTAAAGGTGACGCTGTCAAGGGGCGGCGAGCTGCCGTTTAGCGGCGAGCCCCGCGAGCACGGCCTCCGCCGCAAGCCGGCCGGTGTCGCGCTTGGAGCCGCCGTGGACCCGGTCGAGCGCCTGCTGCATGTCATCCACGGTCAGCACGCCGAATCCGCAGGGCACCCCGGTTTCGAGCTGCACCTGCTGGATCCCCCTGGCGGCCTCTGCGCACACGTACTCGTAGTGGTCGGTCTCGCCCCGGATCACCGCGCCCAGGCACACCACGGCCGCGTAGCGCCCGGACCCAGCCGCGAGCTTGGCGAGCAGCGGCAGCTCGAACGCTCCGGGCGCCTCGAAGCGATCCAGGTCCACGACGCCAGCTTCGCGCAACGCCTCGCGAGCACCCGTCTCGAGCTTCGCAGCGAGGTCGGCGTAGAACGTCGCAACGCACAGCGCCACGCGCGGCGACGCCGAGGCGGCGCGCTCCCCTTCATCCATCGGCAGAGTCGCGGCGGCGGCGGTCCAGCTCCCGCTCCTCGTGCAGCATCTCCTCGTCGAGCGCCAGGCCCTGATGGTGGAGCCCGTGCCCGAGCCGCTCGCGCTTGGCACGCAGGTACGCCTCGTTGTGAGGGTTTGGCACCTGCTCGATCGGGATCTGATCCGTGACGGACAGGCCGTAGCCCGCCATCCCGGCGATCTTCTTCGGGTTGTTGGTGAGGATGCGGATGCTCGACAGGCCGAGGTCGACCAGGATCTGGGCGCCGATGCCGTAGTCGCGCAGGTCGGCGGGCAGGCCGAGCTGAAGGTTCGCGTCGACCGTGTCGAGCCCCGACTCCTGGAGCTTGTATGCGCGGAGCTTGTTGAGAAGGCCGATCCCGCGACCCTCTTGGCTCAGGTACAGGATCACGCCGCGGCCCTCGCTCTCGATCATCGACAGGGCCGCGTCGAGCTGCTCGCCGCAGTCGCAGCGCAGCGAGTGGAACACATCGCCAGTCAGGCATTCCGAGTGGACGCGGACGAGCACGTCCGGCTCGCCATCCACCTTGCCCTTGATCAGCGCGAGATGGTGCTTGTTGTCGATCAGGGAGCGGTAGCCGATCGCGAAGAAGTCGCCGAATGCGGTGGGCAGGTTCGTCTCTGCGTCGGCAACGCGCTCGACGAGCTTGTCGTGCTGGCGCCGGTAGGCCACCAGGTCGGCGACCGTGACCATCTTGAGCCCGTGCCGCTCGCAGTACGGGATCAGGTCGGGCACCCGGGCCATGCTGCCGTCGTCGTTCATGATCTCGCAGATCACGCCTGCCGCGATCAGGCCGGCAAGCCGCGCGAGATCGACCGCGGCTTCGGTCTGCCCGATGCGCTCCAGCACGCCTCCCGCCCTGGCCTTCAGCGGGAAGACGTGCCCCGGCTGGACAAGCTCGCGCGGACTGGTCTGCGGGTCGATCGCCACCTGGATGGTGCGCGCGCGATCGGCTGCCGAGATCCCGGTGCTCACCCCCGAGCGGGCCTCGATCGTCCCCGTGAAAGCCGTGTTGAACGGGGACTCGTTCTTGGCCGCCATCAGGTCGAGCCCAAGCTCGTCGCAGCGCTCCGGCGTCAGCGCCAGGCAGATCAGGCCGCCGCCCTCCTTGCGCATGAAGTTGATCGCCTCGGGCGTGACGAACTGCGCGGCCATCGTCAGGTCGCCCTCGTTCTCGCGGTTCTCGTCGTCGCACACGACGACCATCCTGCCCTGGCGGATCTCCTCGATCGCCTCGTCGATCGTCGCGAACGGTGCCTGCACCGAGCTCATGCGCTCAACCGCTCCACGTACTTGGCCAAGATGTCGACCTCCAGATTCACGGTGTGCCCGATCGTCGCTCTGCCGAGAGTAGTGCGCTCGAGCGTCTCGGGGATCAGGGACACGGCGAACGACCCCTCGCCGACGGCCACCACCGTTAGCGAGACCCCGTCGACGGCAACCGAGCCCTTGACCACCAGGTATCGCACGATCTCCGCCGGCGCCGCGATCACCAACCGGCGCGCGAATCCATCCTCCTGCACTGCGGACACCGTCCCGGTCCCGTCGACGTGGCCCTGAACGACGTGGCCGCCAAGGCGATCGACAGGTCGTAGCGGGAGCTCGAGGTTGACCTCGTCCCCGGGCTCGACGCCGTGAAGCGTCGAGCGGTCGAGCGTCTCGTTCATCACCTCGGCGGAGAATGCCCCGCCATCCACCTCGGTCGTGGTCAGGCACACCCCGTTGACGGCGATCGAATCGCCGGATGCGAGCTCGGCTGCGGCGTCGGCGGCGATCTCGAACCGCGCGCCGTCGGCCGAGCGGTCGATGCGTGTGACGCACCCGAGGCTCGAGATCAGTCCCGTGAACACGCCTCTACCACTCCCGCACCCGCGCCGACACGAGCAGGTCCTCGCCGACGCGCCGGCACTGCAGCTTCAGCGCCCGCGTCGCATCGGCGATCGCTTCGACGCCTTCGCCCTCGAACACGTCGCGCGCGGTACGACCGCCAACCACGATCGGCGCCAGGAACAACCTGATCTCGTCGACTTCGCCGGCGTCGAGGAATGCACCCGCCAGGTGCGGCCCTCCTTCGAGGAGGATCGAGGTAATTCCCCTCGCGCCGAGTTGCTCGAGTGCGGCGCGCACGCGAGCGGGCTCGTTCTCCCCGGGCGCGACGATCACCTCTGCTCCGTGGGTGGTGAGGGCGTCGGTGGCTGTGCGGGGAGCCGCGCGCGAGACGACCACCCCGAGCGGCACCTCGCGCGCGCCGCGCACGAGCTCGGACTCCAGCGGCAGCCGCGCAAGTGAGTCGAACACGATTCGCCAAGGTTGCCGGTGGACCCTGGGCACCCGGGCGGTCAGCCGGGGGTCATCCGCCAGCGCGGTTCCGATCCCGACCGCGACCGCGTCGCATTCGGCGCGCCAGCGATGCGCTCGCTCCCGGCTCGCGGATCCGGAGATCCATTGCGAGTCGCCGGTATGCGTCGCGACCTTGCCGTCGAGGGACATCGCGGCCTTGTACATGATCCATGGCCGGCCCGTTCGCGCGTGCTTGCGGAACGGCTGGTTCAGCAGTCGGGCACGAGCGGCCAGCTCTCCGTCGGCGAGAACCACCTCGACTCCTTCGTCGCGGAGGATCCCCAGGCCGCGTCCGCTGGCGTGCTCGCTCGGGTCCTCTGAGGCGACGACCACGCGCCCGATGCCGGCTGCGCGGATCGCGTCGGTGCACGGTGGCGTCCGGCCGTGGTGGCAACACGGCTCTAGCGACACGTACAGGGTCGCTCCATCGAGGTCGCGGTCTGCCGCCGCTGCCAGCGCCTCGATCTCGGCGTGCGGGCCTCCGAGGATTGCGTGGGAGCCCTCCCCGAGGACCTCCTGGTCGCGCCCCACCACCGCGCCAACCATCGGATTTGGGCTGACCCGCCCGCGCCCGCGCTGCGCCAGATCGATCGCCCGTGCGAGATGACGGCGGTCGGTGTCGGTCTGGAGAGTCATGCCAGTCGCTCGAATCCAGGATAGGGACAGATCCGGGTTGTGGCGCGGCCCGTCCCCTGCTACGAGCACCGTCCCCCGGTCAGCCTGTACACGCTCATCTCGGGCCCCGGAAGCCGGAATTGGCGAGGGTAGTAATCGATCGACCAGTCGAAGCTGAACGGCGACGGGTGCGCCCCGCGGGCGAACGGGCTGACGTGATATGCGAGACGCGCGCGATTGGCGAGCTCGGCGTAGTAGGCCGTGGCGGCGGGCGCGGCGTTCGGCTCGGCGAACGCCCGGCCGGCCTGCAGCGAGCCGAGCACCACCCAGCAGAAGCCCTCTTTCACGTACCGATCGAGCAATGCCGGGCGCAGCGTTCGCTCGTACTGGTCGACGACCACACCCCGGACCTCGCCGGCCGGCAACGGATTCCCGTGCACGTCCACGTCGGTCACCCACGTCGGGAACCGCCACCAGCGCTCACCCGTCGGAGTTGCCGGCAGCGCGACGCCGATATCTGTCGCCCAGCTGTCTGGGACCAGCGGCTCGATCACGACCCTCGAGCCCGCGGGGATGTGCGCCACCATCCAAGCCCGCGTCAGGTTGCGTGTGTCCGGGCGGGATAGGAGGGCATCGCTGTGAGTGTCGGCGACCGCGCTCTGCGAGAGCAGCATCACGGTCGCGACAGCGCCGGCCACAGGCGCCCGGAGCCGCCGGCTCCGCGCCAGCCAGCGCACGAGCTCGACCCCCGCGTATGCCGCGAGGATGGCGAGCAGCGGGAAGATCGGCATCAGCCAGCGCCCGAAATACCGCTGCTGCCCGCCCATGAACACGATGAAGGCGATCGGCGCCGGGATGAACACGAGCGCCATCCCGATCCGCTTGCGCGCCAGCAACAGAGCCCCGCCAGCCAGCGACGCAAGCGACGGGACCCACCCGAACCCCCACGTGAACGTCCACAGGTAGTAGCCGATCCCGTTGCCCGAGCGCGTTCCGAGCTTCACCGGGTCCTGCCCCGCGGCTAACGAGGCCTGCTGGGTGATCCCGGACTGAAACGCCGAGAAGTCGAAGACCGCGTACGGGTTCGCAGCGACAAATGCGAGCAGCGCCACGCCGAGCGCGATCGCGAGCCGCCGCAGCGGGGCGAGCCGAGGTCTGCTCGCGGCATCGCAGACCACCGCTCCGAGGAGGCAGGCGAGCGTGATCCCGCCCGTGTACTTGGTGGCCGCCGCAAGGCCCACCCCGAGTCCCGCGATCACGTAGTCGCGGCGGCGCCCCCACCGCATCACGCCGGCGGTCCCGTAGAGCGCCAGGGCGACCGGCGCGAGCGTGGGGACGTCGTTCAGTGCCAGATGGCTGTAGAACGTCGGCAGGAACGCGAGCCCGAAGACCGCGGCGGCGAGCAGGCCCACGGTCCTGTCGAAGAACCGCTTCGCGGCAAGGTATGTCAGCCACACCGCGGTCGTGCCGAGGAGCGCGGCGACGACTCGAGCGACCACGAACACTTCCGTGGGGTCGGCTGCGTACGCGCGGCTGACCGCGTCGCCGCTGCCGAACCACAGCGCGAAGGCGATGTGCAACACGTACGAGTAGGCAGGGGGGTTCAGGAAGTAGTGGGGGTTGAGATCGTGCGAGAAGTAGGCGATCGCGCGGGGAACGAAGTGGGTCGCCTCATCGACGTTGTAGCTGTACGGGAGCCCCTGCTTGACGCCCCACAGGCGCAGCACCAACGTGATCGCCAGCACCAGCGCCAGCGCGAGGTGCCAGGGCGCCTCGGTCAAGGCGCGAGCGACGAGCCGCTGAAGGGAGCCGAGCGCCGGGGGCTCGGCGACGGTCGGCTCGGTGCTCGCCGGCTCCTTGGCGCTCCCTGTCACGGTCGTTGCATGCATGTTTCGCTACGAGTATCCCGCTACCGTGTTGTCATTCGCAGTGCCGGCGATTCCCCGCCCGCGGCGCGGCTACGCGGCGGCACGAAGGCCATGAAGCTGATCATTCAGATTCCCTGTTTCAACGAGGAGGCGCAGCTCCCGCTGACGCTCAGCCGCCTCCCCCGCGAGGTCGAGGGCTTCGACGCGGTCGAGTGGCTGATCGTCGACGACGGGTCCACCGACCGGACTATCGAGGTCGCACGCGAGCATTCTGTCGACCACATCGTTCGCCTGACGAACCACAAGGGGCTTGCGGCGGCGTTCCAGGCGGGGCTTGACGCGGGCCTGAAGCTCGGCGCCGACGTAATCGTCAACACCGACGCCGACAACCAGTACGAGGGCGCCGACATCCCGAAGCTGGTCGCGCCGATCGTGCGGGGGGAGGCCGACATGGTCGTCGGCGACCGCCAGGTGATGACGATCGAGCACTTCTCGCCCGTCAAGAAGCTGCTCCAGCGCCTCGGCTCGTGGGTGGTCCGCCAGGCGTCGTCGACCGAGGTGCCCGACACGGCCTCTGGCTTTCGCGCCTACAACCGCGAGGCGGCCCTTCAGGTGCAGGCGATATCGAGGTTCACGTACACGCTCGAGACGATCATCCAGGCCGGGAAGCTGCTGGTCGCGGTCGAGCACGTGCCGGTCAGGACCAACCCACGCACCCGCGAGTCGCGGTTGTTTCCCTCGACGACCGCCTACGTCCGGCGCAACGCGCTCTCGATCTTCAGGGTCTACTCCCAGTACCAGCCGCTCAAGGTGTTCTGGGGCGGCGCGATTGTCATGGGCCTGGCGGCGCTGGCTGTGTTCACGCGTTTCCTGGTCTACTTCATCGAGAACCCGCATGCTGGCCCGCGCCACATCCAGTCGCTGATCGCCGGGGCGGTCCTGTTCATCGCGGCGGTGCAGCTCGGCTCGCTCGGCGTGATCGGCGACCTGCTCGACGCCCAGCGAACGCTCTCGCAGCGGACTTTCGAGCGGGTCAGGAGGATCGAGCTCCAGCTCGGCGTCCAGCCTTCGCACTACGAGCCGGGGGTCCCCGCACCGCCATCGGGCGATCCGGCGGAGAGTGCCGCGGCCGGACCACCACCAGGCGCCCCCGATGGTCCGCAGCCGCCTTCCGGCGCCGCGGATCGCGAGGCACTGGAGGTATGAGCACCAGCGAGCTCGGCCCGAGCGCGCCGGCCGTGCCCACCGGCAACACGTACGACAAGTACGGCTCTGCCAACCCGGTGGTGCGGCGGCTGATGGGAGGATTCGAGCGGGCTCTGGACCAGCTGCTCGGGGTGGCCGCGCCAGACTCCGTGCTCGATGTCGGTTGCGGCGAGGGTGTCCTGACAGCCCGCTGGGCCACCCGACTTGGGCCGCGCCGCGTCGTCGGGCTCGACCTGGACGACCCGAAGCTGCACGCGGAGTGGGACAAGCGCCGGCGCGAGAACCTCGAGTTCCGAACCTTCGACGGCCAGGACCTGCCGTTTGCCGACGACGCCTTCGACCTGGTCGCGGCGATCGAGGTGCTCGAGCACGTGCCCGACCCCCGGCACACGATCGGGGAGATGAGGCGCGTCGCCGGGCGCCACCTGCTCGTCTCCGTGCCGCGCGAGCCGGTCTGGCGAATGCTCAACCTCGCCCGCGGCGCCTACATGCGAGATCTCGGTAACAGCCCCGGGCATGTGAACCACTGGTCGAGGCGAGCCTTCCTCGAGCAGGTTGCGGATCACGGGGAGGTGCGGGAGGTCCGCTCTCCGTTTCCGTGGACGATGGTGCTGGTAGCGGTCAGGTAATGACGGCAGGCGGGCCGCCCCAGCGCTTGGGCACGCTCTCGCCCCCGCCGGCGCCGCCGGCCCCGGCGCCCCAGTCCCACCCGGCGCCGGC
>CATPBV010000135.1 GCA_955652345.1 uncultured Solirubrobacteraceae bacterium
CCCCTAGGTGGGGGAGCGAAGCGGTCGAGCCGCGACCGACGCGTCGCGGCTGGGCCGCGGGTGCGAGGCGTGTCGCAACTTATGTGGTGACGAGCTCGCCGACGGTCGCCTGCACGCCCGCGGCGGAAAGCCCGCCGGCGACGATGATCGCGCCCCCATCGGCGAGCACGCCCGCGTCCGACAGCGGCTGTGGAAGACGCCCGGCCCCCCGTACCGCACCCGTGCCAGGGTCGATCGCCCAGATGCTTGCGGTGCGCTGCTCTGTGGTCTCGCCGCGGCCGCCGACCAGATACACCTCCCCGCCGAGCAGCGCCGCGCCGGCGTGAGTGATCGGGCGAGGCAGCCGGCCGATCTGGGTCACGCTCCCCGTGGCGGGATCGAAACGGTAGATCGCGTCGCTCGCGCCCGTGGGAGTCGAGCCTCCGATGATCAGCAGCCTCGCTCCGACCGCGACCACGGAGCCATAGCGCAGCGGCACGGGCAGGTGCGCGACCACTTGCGCCGGGCCTCCGGGGTGCCACGCGACGATCGTGTCGAGCGCATTTGTCCCGTCGAAGCCGCCCACGACATACGCGGTCCTGCCGATCGAGGCGACCGCCACGTCGGACTGCGCTCGGGGGAGCGCTCCGACCTGGCTGACCGTCGCCGAGCCGGGGTCGAACCGCAGGATGTGGTCGTACTGACTGAACTCTCCCCCGCCGAATACGTACACCGTCCCGTCGATCGTGGCCGCCTGGGCGTCGTGCTGGGCGCCGGGCAGGCTCGCGGTCGCGACCGTCCCGCCGGCACGGGCGACCACTATCTGCGCCGTCGAGGTGATCGCCGGGGTGATCCCGCCGAGCAGCACGAAGCGCCCATCCGCGAGGGTCGCCACGGCGGGATCCTGGACCGCGGCGGGCAGCGAGAACAGCGGCCGGTAGGAGAGCAAGCGGGGAACCGCTTTCGCGGCCGGCTTGGCCTTGACGTGATGTGGCCGCGGCATCGTCGAGGAGGACCCCCCGCCGCAGCCGCCGACGATCAGCGCCGCGAGTAGCGACACGACGAGCGGGTGGGGGTCACTAAGCTCGCGCCGACGGATGCGCCCGAGCCTAGCCAACCTCACAGCTGCCGTGGTCGCCGCGGCGAGCGTCGCCGTGCTGGCGGCATGCGGCTCGGGCTCCTCGCATCATGCGGCGCACCACACCACGGTCGCCGCCAGCAACCCCCTGCTGGCTCCCGCGGGGCCGAGGCAACCGGTCAACGTCTACGCCGCGGACGGGCCCAGCAACCTGTCCCCCGTCGTCAGAGGCGATCCCGCGCTCGTGTACGTGCCGAACAGCATGAGCAATACGGTCACGGTGATCAGCCAGCAGACCCTCCAGATCGTCGCAACGTTCCCGACCGGGCAGCTACCACAGCACGTGACTCCCTCGTGGGACCTGAAAACGCTGTACGTCGACAACGACCTCGGCAACACTCTGACGCCCGTCGATCCCCGCACCGGCCAGCCCGGACGCCCGATCCCGGTCGCGGATCCCTACAACCTGTACTTCACACCCGATGGACGCTACGCGATCGTGGTCGCCGAGCGACTGCAGCGCCTGGACTTTCGCGACCCGCACACGATGCGCCTGATCCACTCGCTGTCGGTTCCGGTGTGCGCCGGAGTTGACCACATGGACTTCTCGGCCGATGGCCGGTACGCGTTTGCGAGCTGCGAGTTCGCCGGCAGGATGATCAAGATCGACCTGGGAGCGATCAGATTGACTCGGACGCTCGTCCTCGGACACGGCCAAACCGCTCCGCAGGACGTGAAGCTCTCCCCGGACGGCCGGACCCTCTACTCCGCCGACCAGTTGCGCGCCGGCGTCTGGGAGATGAACCCGGACACGTTTCGCGTGATCGGCTTCTTGCACACAGGCGACGGGGCACACGGGCTCTATCCCAGCCGCGATGCGAAGACGATGTACGTCTCCAACCGTCTGGCCGGGACCGTGTCGGTTGTGAGCTTCGCGACCAAGCGGGTGATCGCCACCTGGCGGATACCCGGCCCGGCGAGCCCCGACATGGGAGGCGTGTCCGCGGACGGGAGCACGCTGTGGCTGAGCGGCCGCTACAACGCCGAGGTGTACGCGATCGACACACGAACCGGGAAGCTGCGGGCCCGGATCAACGTCGGGCAGGGTCCGCACGGGCTGTGCGTATGGCCACAGCCCGGGCGCTACTCGCTGGGGCACACCGGGATCATGCGCTGAACCGCTCGACGCTTCGTCGCCCCGCTAGATTCTTGGCCCTCGGGGTCGGCGGTCAGCTGTTGCGCTCGGCCTCGCGCGCCGATTGCCACGAGCGGCTCGCGTAGGCGCGGAACTCCCGCTCGAACCGCGGCCACCAGTCGCCGCGGAGCTCGGAGACCATCCGCCGCCGGCCGAGTCTGCGAAGCGACAGGCGAACCAGCAAGGCCACAAGCACGACCGCCACCGGGATCAATATGGCCATGGGTATTGCGATACCCGTTAGCGCCGAGCTTGACGCTGCCATCGCGCGGGTTTGCCCGGCGAACATCGCGGTGTGTGCTTCGAAGACCACACCGTCTACATCGGCAGGGGTTCGCGGAGGCACAAGCCACTCGTC
>CATPBV010000136.1 GCA_955652345.1 uncultured Solirubrobacteraceae bacterium
CGAGCGTTCGCGCGCCAACCTCGGCGTCGAGCAGATCGACCTCGTTCAGTTGCACTGCCCGCCGGACGAGGTGTACGCGAACGATGCCGTGTTCGACGCACTCGACGAGCTCGTGGACGCGGGACACATCGGCGCGTATGGCGTTTCCGTGGAAACGTGCGAGCAGGCGCTCGCGGCGATCGCGCGCCCACGGCTGGCGACCGTTCAGATCATTCTCAACTGCTTCCGGCTCAAACCGCTCGAGCAGGTGCTACCGGCGGCGCGTGCGGCGGGGATCGGGATCATCGCGCGCGTGCCGCTCGCGTCGGGCCTGCTGTCGGGCCGCTACGACGAAAGCACCACATTCGCGCCCGACGACCACCGCAGCTTCAACCGCCATGGCGAGTCCTTCGACGTCGGGGAGACATTCGCCGGCGTGCCCTACGAGGTCGGGCTGGCCGCGGTGCGCGAGCTCGCCGGGTTGGTGGAGCCCGGCGTCGCGCTCTCCCAGTTCGCGCTTCGCTGGGTGATCGACCAGCCTGGCCTCAGCACCGTGATCCCGGGTGCGCGCAACGTCGATCAGGTCTCCCAGAACGCGGCCAGCGCTGCGCTGCCGCCACTCACAGAGGAGCAGGTCGCGGGTGTCGCCGAGGTGTACGAGCGCCTCATCAAGGCGCACGTTCACGCGCGCTGGTAAGGATCTCCCGGTCGTGGCTCGGGTTCGACAATCGCGGAGATGTCATCGACGATGGCATCCGCCTCCCAGAGCTGTTCGTCGGCGTGGGTTGTGCGCAGCGCGATCACTCGGGCGCCGGCGGCGCGTGCGGCTGCGATGCCGGCCGGGGAGTCCTCGAGCGCCACGCACCGGCGAGCGTCGACCCCGAGGCGCTGAGCGGCGAGGAGAAAGCATTCGGGATCCGGTTTGCCGCGCTGCAAGCTATCCGAGCTCACCAGAACCGGTGGCACGGGCAGCCCGGCGGCCGCAAGGCGTGCGGTCGCGGCCGCGGTCGAGCAGGAGGTCACGATCGCGAGCGGCTGGCGTGAACGTAGAAGTGTCGCCGCGCCGGGAAGGGCGATCACGCCTTCGGTGTCGATGACCTCGGCGTGCTCGATGGCAGCGGCCTCCGCTCCTTGGTCGGCGTCCGGAAGGAGCAGCGCAATCGTTTCCCGCGACGGACGTCCGTGGGCGAAGCTGTGGACTGCCTCGGCGTCGAGGCCGTGGCGGTCGGCGAACGCCGCCCAGACCCGTCTCACCGGCGCCTCGGAATCGACCAGGGTGCCGTCGAGATCAACGAGAATCGCGTCTTCGTCCTGCAGAAGTGGCTGGATCACGAGCTCGGGGCGGGCTAGGGCTGCGCCGATAGGGCCGTTTCTTGATGGGCACGGCTGGGCTCGAACCAGCGACCTCTCGCGTGTGAAGCGAGGGGCGGCTCCCTCAAAAAGCGGTCAAATTGCATGGAGGCCGGGGCGCCGCTTTCGTACGTCATGGATCAGGTTGGCCACCAGGACTCGAAGACGACGCTAGAGATCTGCGTCCGAGTGCAGAAGCGCGTCTCTCGCAAGAGCGTGCACTCAGCGTTCGACAACTTGCTCACAGGCTACGCCTCAGCGGATGAGATCAGAAGTCGCTCCTGAGTCGCCGCCAGCGGGCGCCCTGCCCGGCTCCGATCGGCTCGATCAGGCCCTCGTCGCGCATCCTCGCCAGCGTCTTTGAGATGTAGGACTGACTCGCAGCCGGGGCGGCGCGGCGGACGTCGGCGACCGTGAACTCGTCGGCGATCGACTGGCGCACGAACTGCCGGATCGCCTCGCGCTTGGATCCGCGCCCGGACACGGCGCCGGCTCGCGCCTCGAACTCCTGGTAGGCCGCGGCGACGATCCCGAGGAGGTACTCGAGCCACGGGCGAACATCGTGCTCGCCGGTATGCCAGCCGCGGCCCGCTGCCTGAAGCGCTTCGTAGTAGGTCTCACTGCTGTCCTGGACGAGCCGCTCGAGGCTCACGTAACGGCCGACCTTGTAATCGGCTTGGTAGAGCAGCAGCAGCGTCAGCAATCGGCTCATGCGGCCGTTCCCGTCGCGGAACGGGTGGATCGCGAGGAAGTCGAACACGTAGCAGCCGACCAACAGCAGCGGGTGGTAGACGCCGGAGCGCGATGCGCGATCGAAGCGGTTCTGCAGATCGTTCATCGCCGCCGGTGTCTCGCTCGCCGGCAGCGTCTCGAACCGCACGAACCGGTTCCCGTCCGGACGAACCTCCTCGATCGAGTTCTCCACCGCCTTCCAGCGCCCGGCCGGAACCCCCGTGAACTGGTACAGGTCGCGATGGAACTGCTCGACCACGCTCGGCTTGAAGGGAATCTGCCCCGCGCTCGCGTGGATCGTGTCAAGCACGGCCCGGTAGCCGGCAATCTCGGCCTCGGAGCGGTTCGCCGGCGCCGTCTTGTCCTCGACGAGCTGCACCAGCCGTCGATGCGGCGCCGTGACATTCTCGATCGCGTTGGAGGACTCGACGCTCTGGATCCGGGCGATCTCGATGAGCGTGCGCAGCGCCTCAGGGTGCTGCACGCGGAACGGCCGCTCGCTGCCCTGGCTCTGGTCGATCGCGCGCAGCGCCACCGTCATCGGCGCGGGCACCATCCCGATCTGTCGCTCGAGGGTCCTGAACGTGTACATGGCAGTGAGTCAGGGAACGTGGCACTCCCTCCGCCGAACATAGCACTTTGACCGGACTTAGTGCCATGTTCGCCCCGCCGTGGCCCACCGGCTGGGCCACGCTCTGGGCCACGCACCCCGATCCGAGCGCCGTTCGAGTTGGCGGCGTCAACCGACACGACGCCAAAAGTCCCGCAAACACAGTCGGCTACGCCGTGCGGCCCAGGCGCCTCCCCTACCGCTTAGCCGCGCGTTGACGTGCCGATCGACGTTGTGAACGGTTGAGGAGGCATCCGGGCCTTTCGGAACGCCGGCGCTGTCCGACGCACGCTAGGCGTCCCGGACGAGCTCGTAGGTGAGGTAGGCGAGGCCGTCACCGACCGTCCGGGTGTCGAGGAGGCGCATCGACTTCTTGTCGCTGGTCTCGCCGAAGAGGCGTTCGCCAGCACCGAGCACGACCGGGAAGACCATCAGCCGCAGCTCGTCGACGAGGTCGTGCTCCATCAGCGTGCGCACCAGCTGACGGCTGGCGGCGACGAGGATTTCCCCGTCCACCTCGTGCTTCAGCTTCGACACCTCGTTCACCACCTCGCCCTTCAGGACCGTCGAGTTGTTCCACTCCGGATCTACGACAGTGGAGGACACGACGTACTTGGGCAGGCTGTTCAACCTGTCCGCCCACTCGCCACTCCGGGATGGCCACCGCGCCGCCAACCACTCGTAGCTCCGCCGACCCAGCAGCATCGCCTCGGTGCCCAGCGCCTCGTCGAACCCGACCTTGGCCCACCCTTCGCGGTCCTCGTCCCCAATCTGGTTGAACCAGCCGCCGTGCCTGAAGCCCTCGTCACCGGTCGGGTCCTGGACCACTCCGTCGAGCGAAACGTTCTCGCTGATCACGATCTTTCCCATTCTCAGTTCTCCTTACATTGGACTGTTACTTGCTGCGTTTGTTGAGGCGTCTGCCGCGACGAAAACTGAGCGACGAATTTCGAGCCGCCCCGACGTCATTAGTTGTGATGAGAGTGAAAGGAAGACTCTGTGCGAGGATGCGAACGTGACCGAGACGGCCCTCGCCCGTGCGCGCGCCGGCCACGAGGACGCGTTCCGCGAACTGACCGACCCCTACCGGCGTGAGCTCCAGCTGCACATCTACCGGATCGTCGGCTCGACACAGGACGCCGAGGACCTGCACCAAGAGACGCTGCTCGCCGCGTGGCGCGGCCTTGAGCAATTCCAGGGACGCGCGTCGGTCCGTGCCTGGCTGTACCGGATCGCCACCAACCGCTCTCTGGATGCCCTCCGTGCGAGCCGGCGCCGCCCCGAGGACCTGCAGCCGATGACCGGGGTGCCCGAGCCGACGCGCCGGACCGAGCCGATCTGGCTCGAGCCCTACCCGGACGTCCTGCTCCAGGGCATCCCGGATGACGCCCCCGGACCTGACGCGCGCTATGAGGCCAAGGAGGCGGTCGCGCTTGCGTTCATCGTCGGTCTTCAGCATCTCCCGCCGCAGCAGCGCGCGGTGCTCGTGCTCCGCGACGTGCTGGGCTACCGCGCCGGGGAGGTCGCCGAGCTGCTCGAGACCAGCGAGGCGTCGGTCAACAGCCTCGTGCGCCGCGCGCGTGCGGCGTTCGAATCCCGCCTGCCGGCCACCGGGCGCGAGCGGGCGCCGCTCCCGAACTCCAAGCTCGAGCGGGACATCGTCGGCCGCCTCG
Source organism: uncultured Solirubrobacteraceae bacterium (assembly GCA_955652345.1). Lineage (GTDB taxonomy): Bacteria > Actinomycetota > Thermoleophilia > Solirubrobacterales > Solirubrobacteraceae > Palsa-465. The sequence goes on from CATPBV010000136.1 coordinate 4,345, forward strand.
CGGACGCCTTCGAGGAGGGCGACATCGACGCCGTCGTCGCCCTGCTGACCGACGACGCCTGGCTGACGATGCCGCCCGAGCCCTCGGAGTACCAGGGCCCCACTGCGATCGGCGTGTTCCTACGCGACCGCGCCGTCCGCCGCGGCGCGCCGCTGCGGCTCGTGCCGACGCGCGCCAATGGCCAGCCCGCCTTCGGTTGCTACTTCCCGTGCCCGCAGACCGAGATCGCGCGGCCGTACGGACTGGTCGTCCTTACACTCGAGGGCGACCAGATCTCCGCGATCACCTGGTTCGCCGACAGCAGTGTCTTTCCGCAGTTCGGTCTGCCGCGGATGCTGCGATAGGAAAGGCTGGGCTGCCCGGCTCGCTGCTTCGAGCGACCGGACGGTACTGGCCACCCGGCACGGCGCCCGGACCGACATAGCGGCTGGTGTATCGCGAGGCGCGGTCACGGGACGGTCGCGCTTGGCTTTCGGCGAGGGCGGGAGGCGCTCTCGCTTCGTGATCTGCGCCGCGCCTTGACAAGCCGACGTTCTCCCCGGTGGTGACGAGAACGCGTGGTGTGCGTAGTAGCTGTGAGACGAAGCGCGGAGAGGCTCGTCTGCTGTTTCAGCTCACGCTCGGTAAACGGCGTTCGCGGCTTCAACAATCGACTTCGGGGAGCAACATGGCCACACGCCGCATCGGACGACTGATGACAAAGATGGGTCGCGTCCAGGAGTGCCTCATGGTCACGACCTGCCGTCGTGCGCTTATCGCCATCGCGGTTGCCGGCCTGGCATTGAGCAGCGCCGCGTGTGGCGTCCCGGGCTCGGCCGCGACTGCCAACGACAGGCGCGCCCATGCTCCTGCCCCGGCCGATGCGAAGCCCCGCATCCTGTCGGTGCGCTACGGATGGTTCCGTCCCGGCGTCGAGCTACGCCCCTATACCGTGCTGGTGGTCAAAGCGCGTGACGCTGATGGGCAGATCGTGTACGTGGCCTATCAGCAGCTCGATGCCGACGGCGCTGTGATTGCCGACTCCGCATGCGGGCTCGGCGGAAAGCGTGTTGGTCATACTGAGACGTTCAGGCTTCCGATCAACCTGCGCCCGGGAAGCCATCGCTTCCGTGTGACAGTGGGGTCCTCTCCCTGCGGAAAGCCAGGCCGTCCGCAGTCTGCCTCACGCACGTTCACCCTTTTGGCTCGCTAGCACCGGCGAACCCGGCCCGTGGCGCGGGTGCAGCGCGTCCATCGGAGCCGTGTCCGTGAGCGCCCGGAAGAGCTGAGTCGCCTCTCTCGACTCCGAGCGTCAGACTATGTAGACCGGCGTGCCCACGGAGACCTTGCTGTAGAGGTCGATTACGTCGGGGATCGTCATCCGGATGCAGCCATGGGAGGCGGTGTGGCCGATGGTGCCGTACTCGCTGGGGTCGATGCCGTGGATGCCGGCGCCGTTGGCGAAGGCCATGTAGCGTGCCTTCAGCGGGTCGGCGGGGCCAGGGGGGATCACCTTTCCCGCGAGGGAGCCGGTCCAGGAGGCGTGCGGCACGTACCACGGCGGATCGACCTGCATCCACTGGATCTGCCAGCGCCCAGCAGGCGTCTGGAGGCCCTGCATGCCGACCGCGATCGGGTAGCTGTTGGTCAGCTTCAGGTGCTGGTAGAGGCGCAGCGTGAAGGTGCTGCGGTCGACCACGATGTAGGAGGGGTATCGAGCGGCCAGCTGTGACGTCGTGACGCTCGGTCGCACGGGGTGGACAGGCACCGCGATCGAGCTGGGGGCGTTCGGGTGGGTGATCGAGTACTGCACGCGCGCACCCAGCAGCGTCGAATCAACGTGGAGCCCATTTTGGCTGGCGACGGCGGTCAAGATGCCGCTCGCGCTGGGCTGGACGGTCGCGTCCTGCGCGGGGCGGTCGACGGCCGCGCGCACACGCGCTGTGAGCGCGCGCACGACGGCGTGGTCGTAGTTGACCGCGGCCGGGATGTTGGCGTTGACGCTGCCGCCGAGGAGCCCCCGCAGGGTGCGGGTGAAGATCGAGCCGCTGCGGCTGCGTGCCAGCGCCTGCTGCACGAGCCTGTTGACGTCCAAGCTCACACGGGCCTGCCGGCCTGTGATTGTGAACGTGTGTGTGGCGAAGTTGACCCTCACCTCTCGCCGCAGTGGGGCGAGCAGCTCACTGTCCAGGCGCCGGCGGGCCGCCTCGGGCTTGAGCCCGCCGAGATCGACGCCGGCGATCCGCACGCCGTTGGCGATGATGTCGCGGCGGCTGTGGTCGTAGAGGTACATGCCGGCGAGGAGTACGCCAGCCAGCAGCAGCAGCAGCGCGCCAGCGACGAGCGGAGCGCGGGACGACGCTCGGCGCGGCCGCGAGCGCCTTTGAAAATCGGACGCAAACGCGCCGCGTGAAGTGCCCACAGGCATAACGTAGCGCGCGGTCGGCGCCGGCCGGACCGCGTGCAACCGGTTTCTCAGAATCGAAAGCGGTCAACGCCCACCCTACGCCTAGACCACGAACACCCACGGCCGCACCCAAGCCGGACCCCATGGGGCGTCGCCCACTGGGAGACACGCGCGTGTGCGCGACTTGTCTCCGGCGCCGGCTGAACCGTCGTCGCCGGCGGCCGCCCGGCACAGAGCTATCGTCCTGCCAGCGTGAGCAACCCGAATTTGTCAGTCCAACCAGGACGGCCGCCCCGTCCGATCCTCGACGCGTTCTTCGTGCCGCGCGGACTACTGGGCCGTGTCGGCGGTGTGCTGTTGTCCCGCGGCCTGCCGCTCCTGAATTCGCCAATCCCAGAAGTCGTCCGGGCGATGAAATCGGTTGTGGATGTGAGCGCGGCCCGCTCGCCGCGTCAGTTTGCCCCCATTTCGGCGTAGCGCTCTGGCGTCTCGGCGAACGCGCGGATGCAGTTCATCGAGCAGAAGCTGAACTCGCGGTCGGCGTGCGTCACAACACCGGCCCGGCGTTTGGGATCGACGGCCATGCGGCAGACTGGGTCGATCGGCCACTCACGCTTCGCGCTGGGATCATCCGACGCGGCAGCGTGAAGCATGATCGGTTCCCCCACGTTCTTGAAGCGCTGGCTGCCGCGCGCGGCGGCCGGCTCGTCGCCGTGCACTTCGGTCACCGCTGTGAAGCCCGCGAGGTCGGCGAACATGAAGGTCGCCTCGTCGCTCATCGATCCGGGAACCTAATCGGCACCGGTGCCTGCGCCGGCGTGGGCGTGCTCTGGCCCGCTTGAGGCGCCCCCGAGATACCGTGCGGGCTCTACCTCGAATGCGTGCAGGCAGTGCGCAGAGCAGAAGTAGTGGATCTCGCCCGCGAAGTCCATCGTGATGGCCCTGTGCCGGTCGACCCTCATGCGGCACACCGGGTCGGTAGCGCCGCGACGCATCGTCAGCCAGAACAAGGTCGCGAAGATCACGACGCCGAGGGCGTTCGTGAAGAGCTTGTAGTCGACCTTGACGGAGCCGAAGATGTCGCCTCGGGTTGGGCGGGTGTGCGGGATGAGACCGAGTCCGCTGAACAGGCCGTCGACGAGCAGCGCCGCTAGCACCATCGTGACGAACATCAGTGCGGTGATCCGCAGCGCGAACTTGGTTCCGTAGTACTTACGGTAGATCGCGATGATCGGGAGCACGATCAGGTCGGCGAAGATGAATGCGAGCACGCCGGCGAAGCTGATCCCGCCGGACCACAGCACGGCCGCGAGCGGGATGTTGCCGACCGAGCAGACGAAGCTCAACACGGCGACGATCGGGCCTAGGATCACGTTCTCCATCGTCCGTAGGACGTGGTTTGAG
>CATPBV010000137.1 GCA_955652345.1 uncultured Solirubrobacteraceae bacterium
CCTTCGTGCTGCCCGCAAGCTAGAGGTGCAGCAGTGAGGATCGTCCCGCTCGCAGCCGCAGCAGTGACGATCGGCCCGCTCGCGGCCGCGACCGCCGACGCGACCGCGGAGGCGGGTCGGTGACGCCCGGCCCGATCACGGCGGCCGCCGCGAGGAGCAAGCTTCGAGCGGAAAAGCCGCCGGAGGATCGAGCGGGGGGGCGCCGCCGGCGCAGGTCATCGGGGACGCGCGCTTCTCGCCGGATCTCTGGTCCGCTCACCCGCCGCGAGTCGAGCGGAGCAAGCCCGCCCCGGGTGTTCGCGGGCAGGGCCGGCGCTGCCGTCGCGGCGCGGGCGGAAGCTGCGCCCCGACCTGCGTCGCGGCCGATCCCGCGGCCCACGGTCGTCCCACGCTCGGCGCCGGTGCCGCGGCCCGTAAAGCCATCGATCGCGCTGCCTATCCATGCGCGCCTCATTGCACCCCTGCGGTCGCTGCCGGACCACGCTCTCCTGGACCGGCTTGTCCGCGGCCGCTCATGGATCCCGCTGCTCGGTGTGCTGCTCGCGGGCATCGTCGCGATGCAGGTCGAGGTGCTGAGGATGAGCGCGAGCATCGGGCGCTCGATCGTGTCCAGCTCGCAACTCCAGATTCGCAACGATCAGCTGCGCTCGACGATCGCTTCGCTCGCCGACGACCAGCGCATCATGCGGCTGGCTGAGGCGATGGGAATGGTCATGCCGCACCCGGACATGGTTGGTTTCCTGTCGGCCTTGCCTGGCGGCGCGGTCGATAAGGCAATCCGAGGCATCCACGCTGCGGGCGTCACGAACTTCCTCTATTCCGCGGCGAACTCCGGCTCGGTCAACGGAACCGTGGTCACGCTCGCGGGCCTCCAGTCGCCCTTCAACGGCATCGGTGGGTCGCTCGCCCTCGGCGGGCAGGGCGCAACGGGCGGTGGCGGAGCGAGTACGTCGGGGTTGGGCCCGGGCTCGCAGAGCACCCCGGCCGGAGCGCCCGGGACCGGCACCAGCGGGGCTGGTGGCGGAGCCCCGGGCGGCGGCCAGAGCAGTGGCGCGCCCGTCGGCGGCCAGGGCGGCGGTAGCCCCGCCGGCAGCCAGGGTGGCGGAACCCCCGGCGGCCAGGGCGGCGGAACCCCCGCCGGCGGCCAAGGTGGCGGAACCCTCGCCGGCGGCCAGGGTGGCGGAACCCTCGCCGGCCAGGGCGGCGGAACGCCCGGCGGAAGTCCCGCGACCCCACCGAGCGGCGGCGTGAGCGCACCGACCGGGGCCGCCTCGATCCAGCAGCCCGGCGCGCAGACCACCGGGGGGTAGCTGGGCGTGGCCAGGATCGACCGGCGGATCGGGATCCTGTTCGCCGCGTTCATCGTGCTGCTTGCGATCGCGATGGCGCGAGCGACGTATCTCGGGACGGTCCAGGCCGCGTCGCTGCAGCAGCAGGCTGCTGCCCAGCACGTGGTCGACCAGCCGGTCCCGGCCCTGAGAGGCGCAATCACCGACCGCAACGGCGTCGACCTGGCGATCAGCGCGACCGCCTACGACATCCAGTCCGACAACTACCAGATCACCGATCCTCAGACGGTCGCGCGGGAGCTGGCGCCGCTGCTCGGCCAGTCGACTGGGTCGCTGCTGGTGAAGCTCACCAAGCACAACGGCGGCGTGTCGCTGGCGACGCACGTGCCCGCCGCGCAGGTGGCTGCGGTGAAAGCCGCGGTCAAGAATCTCGGGATCCCGGGCCTCTCGTTTGCGCCGAACACCGTGCGGATCTATCCCCGCTCCTGGACCGCCTCGCAGGTGATCGGCAGCGTTCACAGCGACGGCCACGGCGCGAGCGGGCTCGAGTACTTCTACGACCAGGTGCTCGGCGGCCTCGACGGCATTCGGAGGGTCGTCTACGACGAGAAGGGGCAGGCGATCTCGGTCGACGACCGACGGCAGACCCAGCCGGGCAAGACCGTCCGCCTGACGATCGACGCGGCGCTCCAGGAGGAGGTCGAGCAGGTGCTCGCGGGCGTCGGCGCTCAGTTCTCGCCAAAGGCCGCGACCGCGCTCGTCATGGATCCGAACACAGGTCAGATACTCGCGCTCGCCAACTGGCCACGGGTCAACGCGAACGATCCGTCGGGAGCTCCCTCGAGCGCGACCCAGAACCTTCCCGTGCTGTTCAACTACGAGCCGGGCTCGACGTTCAAGGCGATAACGATCGCCGGCGCTCTCCAGGACGGCTTGGTGACGCCCAACACGGTGTTCTACGTCCCCTGGGAGCTCCATGTCGCCGACCGGAAGATCCACGATGCCGAGGCCCACGGCAACGAATACCTGTCGGTCGCCAGCATCCTGAAGGTCTCGAGCAACATCGGAGCCGACGAGATCGGTATGAAGCTCCACGACGCTCGCTTCGACTACTGGGTCCACCGCTTCGGTTTCGGTTCCCCCACGGGAGTCGATCTCCCCGGAGAGCAGCAGGGAATCGTGCTCCACTCCTGGCGATACTCGGGCTCCTCGATGGGAACCCTGCCGATCGGTCAGGGCGAGTCGGTGACGCTGATGCAGATGGCGGCCGCGTACTCGGCGATCGCCAACGGCGGGATCCTGCGATCGCCCAGGATCGTCGAGGCGATCGGCGGCAGGCCCGTGGCAACTCCCCCTGGACATCGGGTGATCTCAGCCGCGGTGGCGCTGGAGCTCCGCAAGATGCTTCAGGGCGTGTTCGCCGACGGCGGCACGGCCTCCGGCGCCCAGATCCCTGGCTACGACATGGCGGGCAAGACCGGCACCGCCAACGTCGTGGTTGGTAATCAGTACTCGAAGACGAAGTTCATCGCCTCGTTCATCGGGATGGTCCCGACAAACCACCCGCGTCTGCTTGCTGCCGTGATGGTCGACGAGCCGCAGGGATTGATCTACGGCGGCCAGGTGGCGGCGCCGGCGTTCGCGAAGATCATGGGCTGGGCCGTGCCGTACTTCGGTATCTCGCCCAGGTAGCACCGCTCCCCGGGCGCCGCCGTCGCTACGCGGGGCTCAGCCCCCGGCGGTGCGCTCGCCCCGGAGCTGCCGTCCAAGGGCCGCGAGCCGCTCGTCCCATTGCTCGCCGACGTCGGTCATCCACGAAACCGCGTCGGACAGCGGCGCGGGAGTAACGCGGTAGCGGACCTCGCGTCCCGCCCGCTCGCGCTCCAGGAGCCCCGCGTCGGCGAGGGCGTTCAGATGCTTGAGCACCGCCTGGCGGGAGATCGGGAGGTCCGCGGCCAGCTCGGTCGCCGTCGCGGCGGGCCCGGCCGCGATCGCGGCCAACAGCGTGCGTCGCGTGCGATCGGACAGCGCGCCGAACACGGCGTCCGCGCGGCTCGGCTCGCCGAGCGCCGCCCGCGCCCAGTCGGCGTCTGACGGGATCACCTTACGCGGCCACCATCGCCGGCCCGAACGAACGCTGGCCGGCCCCCGGAAGCGGGACTCCCACCAGGTCGAGCAGCTCGAGGGGCCTCGACTCGATCACGCGGAGCCGCGTGCCCCGCTCGCCTGGGGTGATCGTGACCTCGACGCGCGTCGCGGACTCGCCCTCCGCTGCCCACCAGAACACCAGTGACGCGGTGCGGTCCTCGGAAGCGGACGGGGGGGAGGCCTCCTCGACCCATCCCGCCTTCTCCGTCGGGCCCGAGCGAAACGACGCGTCACCCCCGGGCAGCAGCTCGAGCGCGACCTCGTCGGCGAGCCAGCCGTCGCCCGTCACCGCGTCCCAGACCTCCTCGACGGAGGCCTCCAGCTCCAGCTCCCGCTCAACCTGCTCGATCACCTGAACCTCCTCCCACGACGTGCAACCCGTTGGTTGCACACGTGCTAAGCTTGATCGCAACCATTTGGTTGCACTTTATCAACACCGTGGCCGCAGGAGGTACGAAAATGACCCTGGTGCCGATGGTCGTCGAGCAGACAGCTCGCGGCGAACGCTCGTTTGACATCTACTCGCGGCTACTGAATGACCGCGTCGTATTCCTTGGCGGTCAGGTGAACGAGGAGAGCGCAAACCTGATCGTCGCGCAGCTGGTCCACCTCGAATCGGACGACCCCGACAAAGACATCCACCTGTACATCAACTCCCCCGGCGGCTCGATCTACGCCGGGCTCGCGATCTACGACACGATGCAATTCATCCGGCCCGACGTGCAGACGATCTGCTACGGGATCGCGATGTCCGCCGGATCGCTGCTGCTTGCCGGCGGCGCGGCGGGCAAGCGGATGGCGCTGCCCAACAGCCGGATCCTGATCCACCAGCCCAGCGCGGGCTTCGAGGGCCAGTCGACCGACATAGAGATCCATGCCCGCGAAGTGCTGGCGCTCAGGGCCCGGATCGACGAGATCTATGCCCAGCACACGGGTCAGCCGATCGAGCGGGTCCATGCCGACTCGGAGCGCGACCGCTTCTTCACGGGCGCCGAGGCGGTGGCGTACGGGCTCGTCGACCGCGTGATCGAACGGCGGGAGCTTCCGCGAGGCGCGCGCGGATTCGGCCAGGGGTAGCCCGGGGGACGCGGCAAGATCGGCGTTTTACTGGCGCATAGGCCCAGTGGAACGCCAAAGTTGAGAGTCCGACGCTCCGGGCCTGCAAGTACCCTCCGACCACCGATGCGCCTGCACCAAGTGATCGCCGGGGCCTCGCCCGCCGCCAATGATCTCGAGATCACAAGCCTCGCCTACGACGCCCGCCAGGTGGTCCCCGGGACGCTGTTCTTCTGCGTCCCCGGGTTCACGCGCGACGGTCACGATTTCGCCCCGGAGGCGATCGCGCGGGGCGCTGCCGCGCTCGTCGTCGAGCGCCCGCTCGGCCTGGAGGTCCCCGAGATCGTCGTGTCATCGGTGCGCGAGGCGATGGCCCCGGCGGCGGCAGCGTTCAACGGCGATCCGACCGCGACGCTGAAAGTCGTCGGAGTGACCGGCACGAACGGCAAGACCACGACCGCGTTTCTGATGGCCGCGCTGCTCGAAGCCGGCGGCCGCCAGGCGGGTCTCCTCGGCACCGTCAAGAGCGTGATCGGTGGACGCGAGCATCCGGTCGTCCGGACCACACCCGAGGCGATCGACCTACAGGCGACGTTCCGGGCAATGCTCGACGCCGGCGATGTGGCTTGTGTGATGGAGGTCTCCTCGCACGCGCTCGAGCTCCACCGCGCCGACGCCATTCACTTCGCGGCCGCGATCTTCACGAACCTGACCCAGGACCACCTCGACTTCCACCCGTCGATGGAGGACTACTTCCTGGCCAAGCGGCGGCTGTTCGTTGCGCCCGGGCCGGCGGTTGCCGTGCTCAACGTCGATGACCCTTACGGCCGGCGGCTGGCCAGGGAGCTGGCGAGCCCGGTGACGTTCGCCCTGCGAAACGACGCCGCGTATCGAGCGGTCGACGTCCACACGGGTCTCTCGGGGTCTCGCTTCACCGTGCTCGCACCGGACGGGCGACACGAGCTGAGCTCCCGGCTCCGGGGTCGCTTCAACGTCTACAACGTCCTTGGCGCCTTCGCCGCCGCCCGCGAGCTGGGCATCGACACGGCGACGGCCGCACAGGCGATCGCGGCCGCCGAGCAGGTGCCGGGTCGCTTCCAGACGATCGACGAAGGACAAGACTTCGCGGTCCTGGTCGACTACGCGCATACCCCGGATTCGCTCGAGAATGTGCTGATCGCCGCGCGCGAGCTGGCGGAGTCCCAGGTGCACGTGGTGTTCGGCTGCGGTGGGGACCGCGACCGCGGCAAGCGCCCGCTGATGGGCGGGATCGCGGGCAGGCTGGCCGCCCGGGTGATCGTCACCTCCGACAATCCCCGCTCCGAGGATCCCGACGCGATCATCGAGGAGATTCTCGCCGGCGTCGGCCGGGCGGTCGAGCATCACACGGACCGCCGGATCGCGATCGCCGAGGCGATCGCGGGGGCCCGCGCCGGCGACGTCGTGGTGATCGCCGGGAAGGGCCACGAGCAGGGTCAGGAGTTCGAGGCGGGCAGGAAGGTGCCGTTCGACGACGTCACCGTCGCCCGCGAGTCCCTGCGGAGCGTGACGCTCGCGGGATGAGGCCCTGGAGCGCTGAGCAGCTGGCCCGCGCCGCCGGCGCTCAGCTGATCGATGCGCCGCCGGCGGCAGGTGGACCGGAGCGCGTCGTGATCGACTCGCGCCAGGCCGGCGCGGGAGCGCTGTTCGCCGGGCTGAGGGGGCGGGGCGTCGATGGAGGCAGGTTCGCGCGCCAGGCGCTCGGGGACGGCGCATGGGGGACGCTGACCACGGCCGAATACGCGGCGGAGGCCAGGGAAGTGGGCCGTGGTGTCGTGCTTGCGGCGGATGATCCGCTGGCCGCGCTCCAGCGGCTCGCCACCGCGTGGCGGCGGGAGCTCGGCGCGGACGTGATCGGGGTCACCGGCTCGACAGGCAAGACCTCGACCAAGGACCTGCTGCTCGCGGTGCTCGGACGCCGCCGGCGGACGATCGCCTCGCGCGCCAACTACAACACGGAGATCGGCGTGCCGCTCGAGATCCTGTCCGCCCCGATCGGAACCGAGGTGCTCGTGCTCGAGATGGCGATGCGGGGCTCGGGCCAGATCGCGGAGCTCGCCGCCATCGCCGAGCCCGGCGTCGCGGTGATCGTCAGCATCGGCCCCGCGCACCTCGAGCTGCTCGGCACGATCGAAGCCGTCGCGGCCGCCAAGGCCGAGCTGATAGCCGCGCTTCCGCCGGGGGGCACGGCGGTGGTGCCGGCGGGCGAGGCGCTGCTCCGGCCCCACCGCCGCGAGGACGTGAGCATCATCACGTTCGGGAAGGGGGGGGACGTTCAGCTTGGTTGGAGTAGCGACGGTCGCGTGGAGATCGTGCTGGGGCAGGAGCGGATCTCGCTCGAGGTCGACTTCACCCAGGCTCATCTGCGCCAGAACCTGCTTGCCGCGGTCGCGGCTGCCCGTGCGATCGGCGTGCTTGCGGAGGGTCGTATCGAGCTTTCGCTGAGCGCCGGTAGGGGCCAGCGGGTCGCGCTGCCGGACGAGGTCACGCTGATCGACGACTGCTATAACGCCAACCCGGTCTCGATGCGGGCGGCGCTCGAAGATCTGGCCGCGCTCGCCGGCCGCGAGCACCGCCGCAGGGTCGCCGTGCTCGGGGACATGCTCGAGCTCGGGCCTGGCGAGCTCGAGTTCCACCGCGACGCGGGCCGGCAGGCCGCGGCGGCCGGCGTCGACGTGCTTCTGACGGTCGGTCCGCTCGCGGCCGCGATATCCGAGAGCTTCGACGGCGAGGTGCACCGCGCCGTCGATGCACGCGAGGCTGCCGGCCTGCTTGGAGAACTGCTTCGACCGGGGGACGTCGTGCTCGTGAAGGGGTCTCGCGGCGTCGGCCTCGAGCTCATTTGCCGAGCGCTCGGCGCCCCGAACGGCGCCTGAGCGCGTCGCTCAGGCCCGAACCTGACCTCGAGGGCGGCTCGAGCAGTCCGCGGAGCGTGCGCAGCGACCTCGACACGATCTGGTGGACGTTGGCGACGCTCAGCCCGAGCAGCTCTGCGATCTCGGGGCCGGTCAGGTCGCCGCCATAGCGCAGTGCCAGGATCTCCCGGTCGCGTTCCGACAGGGCCCCCAGCGCCTCGAGCAGCTCAGGAGCGCCGCCCAGTCGCTGCTCCGGACCGGGGACACTTCCGAGCGCGTTCTCGTCGATCGGTCCGAGCACCGTTGGACGCCTGCGCCGGTGGTGGTCGACGAGCACGTTGTGCGCGATCGCGAGCAGCCACGTCCGCTCGGATCCCCGGCGGCGGTCGAACCGGCTCCATGCGCGCAGCGCCCGCTCGAAGGTCGCCTGGGTCAGGTCCTCCGCGGCGTCCCGGTCGCCCATCCGATACGCGATGAAGCCGTACACCCGCCACACGTGCTCCTCGTACACGCGCGCGAACTCGTTCTCTGACCGCTTGCTCTGCACCAGTCGCGCCCGATGGTTAGGCTAGCGCGGCGTCTGCAACCGGCCTGCCGCTGCGGGCGGAACGGGCGCCCAAAACGTGGCATGTCGGCAACGCAAGCCGAAACTTGAGCACTGCGCGAGGTATGTGGACGATTGAGCACATTCTGCCGGCGAATCTGTTAGATTGCCGCTCAGTAGGGGCGCACGGATCTGGGCGGGCGGAGACGGGTGCGGCCCAAAGAGTTTCACGCAACGGCAGGGAGGTAAAGCCGTGTTGACAGGGGCAGGAAACTTGCCGGCGCCGAGGCGGCACATCATTCCGAAGGTGGCTGTCGTAGGGCTCGGCTATTGGGGTCCGAACCTCCTGCGCGTGCTGTTCGAGCGGACGGATGTGGACGTGCGCTGGATCTGCGACAGCGACCCCGCTCGGACCGATCGGCTGACGCGTCGCTACCCGTCGGTGATGGCCACCCAGAGCCTCGATGACATCCTCGACGACGCGCGAATCGACGGGGTGGTGCTGGCCACGCCGGTCGGCACTCACTACGAGCTCGCAAAGCGCTGCATGGAGGCCGGCAAGCACACGTTCGTCGAGAAGCCCCTCGCCCACGCGACGCCGCTGGCCACCGAGCTGATCGACTTCGCCACCCGCCAGGAGCTCGTCCTGATGTGCGGCCACACCTTCCTGTTCAGCCCTCCGGTTCAGGCGGTCAAGAGCCTGATCGACGCCGGCGAGCTGGGCGATATCTACTTCATGTCCTCGAGCCGCGTGAACCTGGGACTTCACCAGCGCGACGTCAGCGTGATCTGGGATCTGGGTCCGCACGACTTCTCGATCCTGCTCTACTGGCTCGAGGAGCCCCCGACGACGATCCGGGCGACCGGGCGCGACTCGATCGTTCCCGGGATCGCGGATGTGGCCTTCGTCACGCTCGAGTTCGGCTCCGGCCTGATCGCGAACGTCGAGCTGAGCTGGCTCGCGCCCAGCAAGCTGCGGCGAACCGTGATCGTCGGCTCGAAGAAGATGGTCGTCTACGAGGACGGCACCGCGGAGGCGATCAAGATCTTCGACCGGGGCGTCGAGTACAAAGATCCTGAAACATTTGGCGAGTGGCACCTCTCCTATAGGAGTGGTGACATCCTCTCGCCCAATCTCCCGAGCCAGGAGCCGCTGTCGCTCCAGGCAGGTGCGTTCGCACGTGCGATCAGCACCGGCGAACTGCCCGAGCACGGGCTTGCGCTTGCGCGGGAGGTCGTCCGGCTGGCCGAAGCCGCCGACCTGTCGCTGGACAACGGCGGGGAGAGGGTCGAGCTCGGCGAGTCGTTGCAGAGCGTCACCGCGTAGCAGCGGGGGCGGGGGCAACTACAGGGGGCCGGCAGGGGCCCGGACAGATAGCGGGAGGTATCCATGGACGGGGCTAGAAGCCTGGGCTTGGCGATAACGCGAACAGCGGCCTTGTGTGCCGCGTTGACCGTCTTGGCAGCACTGCCTGCCAGCGCGCTTGCGGCTACCCCGCCAGCCGTCGTCGGCGCGGTCGGTAACAACACCAGCCTGTCGGGTGCCACCTCCGTCGCGGTACAGGGTGACGTCGCGTACACAACGGCGTACTGGACCGGGGAGCTGACGGCGGTCGACATCACCAACCCGTCGAGCCCGACGGTCCTCGGGTCGACCGGCCCCAACGCGAACCTCCAGAACGGCACGGACGTGACGATCGCCGGGCACTACGCGTTCGTGACGAGCAAGAACCGGAATACCTGCAGCCCGGGTCCGTTTCCGAACTGTGTGCCCCCTGCGACAAATGACGACGGCAGCGGCAACAGCCTGACGATCGTCGACATCTCGAATCCCGCGAGCCCCACGATCCTCGGCACAGTCCAAGACCCGAACCAGCTGTTCGGCGCCTACAGCGTCGCGGTCTCCGGGAACTACGCCTACGTCGCCTACCAGGGCCTGCTCACTAGTCAGCCGACGAGCCCCGACACCAGCACCGGAGGCTTCACGGTGATCGACATCACCAACCCGGGCGGCCCGTCGATCGTGGCGAACATCAACAACAACTCGCTGACTGGCGCGAAGCGCAACAACCTCGAGCACGCCACCTCGGTTGCTCTGTCCGGCCACTACGCGTACGTGACGGCCTTCTACGACTCCCGCCTCACGGTGATCGACATCTCGAACCCCACCGCGATAAGCGCGTCCAGCATCGTCACCTCTCTGCGCGACGCGACCAACCTGCCGTTTCCGAACAATGTGGTCATCCAGGGCAGCTACGCCTACGTTGCGAACCAGGCGGGCGCCACCGGGATCCAACTTGCGGTGATCAGCCTCGCCAACCCCGTGAGCCCCGTGGTCGTCGGCTCATTTGGCAACAACGCGGTCGTCGGTGGCTCATACACGGTCCGCGTGAGCGGAACCGTGGCCTACCTCGCCGCCAACGGCACGAGCACGATGGCGGCGGTCGACGTCTCGAACCCGACCAGTCCGCGTCTGGTCTTCTACATTCAGGATGCGGGACACCTCAACGCGGTCACCGGCCTCGACGTCGACTCGACCGGCGCGTACGTGATCGGCGCATCCCCTCGCCTGTCAACCGACCCCAAGCAGATCTACCCGCCGTTCACCAACACGACAGGGACGATCTCGGTGATCGCGCTCGACCCCGTCCCGATCGGGGTGACGATCGCGCCGTCGTCCGAGCCTTCGAACCCAACCAATCAGACCAGCGCCAACTTCAGCTTCTCCGTCACCGACGACATCTCGACCGTGGCCTGCAAGCTCGATGGCGCCCCGTTCGGCCCGTGCACGACGAATACATCCGCGCAGTACAGCTCCCTTGCCAACGGCACCCACACCTTCACCGTCCAGGCCACGGACGCCGCCGGCCACACCGCCAGCGCGAGCTATACCTGGACGGTCGGCACCTCGGGCGGCACCCCTCCGCACAACACGGCGCCTCCGACCATCTCAGGCGCAGCAGTCCAGCACAGCCAGCTGACCGGCCGTCTGGGGTCGTGGACGGGCAACCCCGCTCCGAGCCTCTCTGAGCAGTGGCTTCGCTGCAACTCCCGGGGGAGCGCCTGCCACTCGATCGCCGCGGCCACCGGAGCGAGCTACACCCTGACCTCCGCTGACGTCGGGTCGAGGATCCGGCTGCAGGTCCGCGCGACCAACACGTCCGGGAGCGCACAGGCGGAGTCGGCCGCCACCGCCGTGGTCAAGGCCAATCCGGCCGCGAATCTGACCGGCGTGGCTCGTCGGCACGCGAACTTGAATCTCACGGGCGTGCGAGTTGTCTCCGCGCTCAACGAGATCGACATATCGCTACCGCCAGGGCTGAGATTCGCGACGCGTCATCGTCAGCTCGCCGCGGGGATTCGGGTCGGCGACCAGCAGGGCAGGCGAGTGGCGTTTACGGCCGCGCTTCGCCACGGGGTGCTGATCCTGACGCTCGAGCGGACGGTCGGAACGGCCCACGTCACGATCGGGCCGAAGGCGCTCGCGGTCTCAGCCCAACTCGCCTCGCGCGTCAGACACAAGCGGACCCGGAGACTGACCCTGACCGTGGCGTTCGGGCTCGCCGGCGGCGCGCGCTTTCACGCGGCGCTCAGGGTCAAGGTCAGCTGACGATTGCAGGGTGGGCCAAACTTCCGGACGGGGCCCGAAGTGGGCACAACAGGCGATAGCAGGAATCCGCGGTGCTGACGCGTAGGCGGGGGCACCCGACGCTCGAACCAGCCAGCCTCGCGGGGCTGGCGCACAACCCAGACGTCCTGAGGGGCGCCGATCCACCCCGCTTCCCTGCTTCGCTGATCGATCATGAGCAGCGCTACGTCGAGGCTCTCGCCGGCAGCGACGAAGCAGACGTCTCTGCGCAGCGCGCAACCCTGCAGAGCGCAATCGAGACGCTCCTAGACAAGGATCGAGAGCGAGTCGAGACCCTGGACCATCGGCCGGACCGCCTCGGCGAGCGGCGCTTCCTTCACGCCAGGAGACTGGTACTTGAAGCCCGGCTGCGTTCGCTCCGGGACGATCGAGCTCATGTCGAGCAAGAGGTCCGAGCCGAGGATCCGAGGTCCCCGCTGCAGCTCGGGGCCTCGTCCGCGCCCGGCCGCCTGAGCTCCGCCCTCGGGCTCGATGGCGCGCCTCGCGTCCCGGAGCAAGCTCATTCCGCGCGCCACGAGGCGGCGGCTCCCGAGTCGGGTTCGAAGCACCGTAACGACATCCAAGGCCTCCGAGCCGTCGCGGTACTGCTCGTCGCCCTCGGGCACGCCGGAGTTGGCTTCCTCGCTGGGGGCTTCATCGGCGTGGATGTGTTCTTCGTCCTCTCCGGATTCCTCATCACCGGGTTGCTGCTGAACGAAGCGCGCGAACACCGGCGGGTCTCGCTGCTCGAGTTCTACATCCGTCGTGGCCGGCGCATCATTCCCGCGGCGATCTTGACGCTGGTGGCGACCGACCTCGTCGCCTATCACCTGCTCAACATCGTGCGGGCAAAGCAATACCTGCAGGACAGCGTCTCCAGCGCGCTGTTCGCCGCTAACTTCCACTTCGCTGCGATCGGCACCAACTACTTTGCGCAAGGCCAGCCGCCGTCTCCGTTCCAGCACTTCTGGTCGTTGTCGATCGAGGAGCAGTTCTACTTCGTCTGGCCCGCACTGTTCGCGATCGCCCTCGGGCTCCTGCTGCGCCGCCGCGATCGCCTCGTCCCGGTCGGCGAGGTGGCCGTTCGGCGCGTCCTGATCGTCGTCGCGACGATTGCCGCCGGCTCACTGGTGTGGTCCATTCATTCCACCCTCCAGCAGCCGGCGGGTGCCTACTTCTCGACGTTCGCCAGGGTGTGGGAGCTCGCACTGGGTGCCGCTCTCGCGATCAGCGCGACGTGGCTCACGCGGGTCCCCGGCGCTTGGCTGACCGCCATGGGATGGGGCGGCCTCCTGCTGATCGCGGCAGCGGCAGTCACATTCTCGGCCGCCACCCCCTTCCCCGGATACGCCGCGCTCCTCCCGACGGTTGGCGCCGCGCTCGTGATCGCGGCCGGAATCGCCACCACCTCCCGGCCTCGAAGTGCCGCGCGCGTGCTCAGCCTTCGGCCGCTCCGCTACATCGGGGACAGGTCGTACGCGTTCTACCTCTGGCATTGGCCGGTTCTGGTGATCGCAGCTCAGTACGCAGGGCACGACCTCTCGCTGGGGACGAACCTGCTTCTGCTGGCGGGCGCGTTTGCGCTCTCGGTGGTCAGTTACCGCCTGGTCGAGAAGCCGCTGAGGTTCGCGAAGATGACGCGCCGGCCCGAGTCGCTGCTGGTCTGGGCCGCGTCAATCCTGGTCGTCGTGGCGCTCGCCACGACCTACGTCTCGTCGATCACCGACCGCGAGGTCCGCCAGCGCCTGCAGTCCGAGCGGACACCGCTGCCGGTGCTCTCGCTCCCGGCTGCCTCCCTGACATCAGGACTGAGCTCGAGCTCCCTTTCGGTGGCCCAGCAGTTACCCGCGGTCGCCGCCGCGGTCACGTCCGCGTCGCACGCGCGCGGCGTGCCCGCGGTGCTGCACCCGCCAATCACGCAGCTCCTGGGGGACATCGCACAGCTCCCGGCAAGCTGCACGGCGCACAACGGGGAGACGAGCGCCAGGATCTGCCGGCTCGCTGCATCCGCGAGCTCGAAGACCCTGGTCGTCCTCGGCGATTCTCACGCCGAGATGTGGATGCCGGCGATCCTCAGCCTGGGCCGACATGACAAGCTCGCAGTGGTCCCACTGATCAAGTCGGGATGCAGCCCGGTCATGTGGACCGGCTCGATCGGCCCCTCGGAGTGTCGCTCGTGGTTCCGGTGGGCGATGGCGAAGGCCACTGCGCTCGCCCCTCGTGCGACGCTGATCGCGGGGTTCTACAGCTACGTTGGGCCCGGACATGACCAGGCGCTGCTGAGCGGGCTGGGCGCCGCGGTCGGCGACCTGAAGAAGACGTCAAAGCGGGTGGTCCTCCTAGGAGATGTTCCTGAGCGCGCCCGACAGCCCGTCGACTGCCTGCTCGCCTCAAACGCCAGTCTGGCCGGCTGTAGTGATGCACTGACCACAGGTCAAGTGCAGTTGGACGGCGTGGTGGCGAGTTTCGCCCAGTACGACCAGATCGGCTTCATCGACTCGACGGGCTGGTTCTGCTACCAGAGCATCTGTCCGCTCGTCGTGTCGAACATCATCACCTATCGCGATTTCAACCATGTCTCACAGACGTATGCCACCGCGCTCGCCGGCGCTTTCCGCGCGGCCTTCGACAGCGTCACGGCACACGGATAGCCGGCCTGGTGTCTTGAGTTCGCCATCGTGGTCCGGGTCGACCGTCGGGCCATGCGAGATCTGCGGAGCGGTCAGCGGTCACCGAGTCCATGGGGTGCGCGAGATGATGTTCGGGCTCCGTGGGACATTCCGCTACGTGGAATGTGGAGGCTGTGGGTATCTGCGGCTCCTCGACGTCCCCAGCGATCTCGCGCGGCATTATCCGGAGAGCTACTACTCGTTCCGCGACGTCTGCATGCCCCGTGACAGCGGCACCGCTCGGGCGATCAGGCGTGTTCGAAGCGCGATCGCGCTCCGAATGCCGACACCCACAGTGGAATGGCTCGTCCGCAGCGGTGCCCTCCCGGGGCTGTTCCGCTGGACCGCCGGCGTTGCCCTGCGGACGAGCTCTGCCGTTGCCGACATCGGCAGCGGGAATGGCCAGATCCTTCGGTTCTTCGAACGCAACGGGTTCTCGAAGCTCGTGGGGTTCGATCCCTACCTGACGGGCGATCGAGTAGTCGGGCGCGGGATCCGGCTGCACCGCGCAGAGCTCGGTGAGATCCCGGATCGCAACGACCTGGTGATGGTCCACCACGCCTTCGAGCACATGCCGGACCCGGTGCGGACGATGACGTCCCTGGCGCGCCTCGTCTCGCCTCGCGGAGCGCTGCTGATCAGGACCCCTGTAGCCGACAGCTGGGCCTGGCGCCACTATGGAGTGAACTGGGTTCAGCTCGACGCCCCGCGGCATCTGCACGTGCACACAGCGCGCTCGATCCAGCACCTCGCCACCAGGTCGGGGCTCCGCATTTGTCGCAGCTTCCGTGACAGCACTGGCTTTCAGTTCTGGGGCAGCGAGCTGTGCGCTCGCGATCTGGCGCTGCGGGAATACGAAACGCGGCTGTCCGAGGTGTTCAGTGCAGAGGAGCTCGAGGAGTTCGCGCGCCGCGCGCGAGAGTTGAACGCGGCCGACACGGGCGACAGCGCGTGCTTCGTCCTGCGGCGGGCAGGCTAGGCCGGCGCGAACTCCGGCTGCCTAGCTGCGTCGTCCGCGGCTCGCGCTCAGCCGACCTTGACCAGAATCAGCCCGCTGGTCGGCGCCATCGAGACCGAGCTCGCACTCGAGACCCCCGAGCCTGAGTAGATGCCGCCACCCAGCCAGAAGCCGGGGATCTGGCCGGCGCTGGGGTTGACGAGCACGATCCCGTTGGCGAAGGCCCGCTCGTACACGCCGTTGCGCAGCACCGCGTAGGGACCAGCCGGCGCGCCCAATTGCTGCGCGAGGGAGTACTCGGGGAACCAGTTCTCGTTCGACGTGTAGTTGGTGTTCGATGTCGAGTAGCTGGCCCCGCCGCTCGCCACCAGCATCATCGCCGCGAGCCCGTAGGTGTTGGCCGCCTCGCTGCCGCTGTACGAGTGGACCATCTCGTACTTGCCGTTGGCCTGCGTCCATGCCAGCTCCGCAAGCTTGTTGCGCCAGGCCGGAAGCTGCTGGACCGGACCTCGGCCGCCGTCGGTCCACGACTCCTCCTCGACGCCGTCGAGCACGCCTGCCCACTGCTCCCATGCGGCCACGCTCGGTGTGCCGGCGATGTTCCCGATCGAGATCAATCCCTGGCGGCGGAGAGCCGGCGCGATGTAGTCGAGCGCAGAGGTGATCGCCGCCACCCAAGACGCCTGCGTGGGGTACTCGGGCACTGTCAGCCCGCGGGCGACCGCCCAGTCGAGACGGCCCGTGACCACATCCCAGAACACCCCGTCGAACCCGTACTGCTTCGCCATCGCCGTTGCGCCGACGGCGCACTGCACCTGATATGCCGGGTTGCCGGCGTCCATCACGAGTGCCGTCGGCGAGTAGGACGAGCTGACGATTCGACCGTACTGATCGTGCAGGAACCAGTTCGGATGGGCGACCAGATCGGCGTGGTAGGCGGTGCAAGCCGTGACCGTCGGCATGTAGCTTGGAGCGTTGGAGTTGGTATAGATCACGGCCTGGTAGACGAGGATCTTCAGACCGGGATTCAGCGCGTGCAGAGCCGGGACCAGGGAGTATTGGTTGGACTGGAGCACGATGTACTGGTACCGGGCGGTCTCTTGAGCCATCGGCCAGCTCGTCGAGAACCGGTACGTCTCGCGATTGAACTGTGCGACGGACGGCCCGGGAACGCCGCCGCTCGGTGGTCCGAACGCGCCGACAAACGCGCCCGAGAAGGCAGAGGGGCTTCTGTGGCTGAACCGCGCGTGCTTGCGGCCACGGGCTGCCTTGCGACGCAGCTGATGCTGCCCGGCCCTGGTTCGGTCGGAGTGCCGGTGCGAGGACGCCAGCGTGCTGCTGGGCAATGCCACCGCGACGGCCAACGCGAGCGCGAGCTGGAGTCGAAGGCCTGGTCGTCTGAGCCCAGCAGAAGACAGGTGCATAGGTGTTCCGTCGCTTGTCGTGGCCCCCGCGCGCGGCATTCCGGGTCCGCACGCGCATACGGGCCGCCGATGGGCCCGTTGCTCAAGAATCGTGCTCGCGAGCCGATCACTTGAGGCCGCCCAGCAGGTTTCGAACGTTCGGCTATGGCCGCTGCGGCGGCGCGAGGTCGATCCGACTACCATTCGGTCGGGGCGTGCTATCGATGGCTGCAACTACACGCGCGGTTAGAGACGATCCGCTAGCGAAAGCCACCGACAGGGACAATGGATCCCGGCCGGCCGGCGTCAGCGCACAGCGGGTGACGATGCTGCTCGAGAACAATCCGTACCCCAGCGACGTCAGAGTGCGGGCCGAGGCGGAGTCGCTCGTCTGCGCCGGACATGAGGTTGAGGTGATCGCGCCACGAGCGAAGGGCCAGTCCGCCCGCGAGGTCATCGATGGCGTGCGGGTCCGGCGGTTCCGCGGCTTCGATGCGAGCACCGGCGGTCCGTGGGGGATGCTCGCCGAATATCTCGTCGCCGGGGTGGCGCTCCATGGTCATGCGGTTCGCGCTCTCGCTCGAGGCGCCAGCGTCCTGCACCTGCACAATCCACCGGACATCCTGTTCCCCGCAGGAGCGATGTTCCGCCTGGCGGGTCGGACAGTGGTCTTCGATCACCACGACCTCGGCCCGGAGCTCGTCGCGATCAGATCGGGAAACAAGCCGCTGGTGGCCCTGGCACGGCTGTGCGAGCGGCTCACCTTCGCCGTCGCCAGCCATGTCCTGGCCGCAAACCGATCGCACGCGGAGATCGCCTGGGAGCGCGGTGCGAAGGCCGCTGAGGAGGTCACGATCGTCCGCAACGGCCCCCCAAGGAGCTGGACGGGACTGCCGTTGCGGATGCGCGAGGGAAAGCTCGACAGCGTTCGTGTCGCATACGTCGGGGCGGTGGCGGCCCAGGACGGCGTCGAGGGTCTCGCGGAGGTGCTGGCGTCGCTGCGCGAAAACGCGCCGCAGCTCGACGTGCAGCTGACGGTGATCGGCGATGGAAACGCGCGGGCCACGCTCGAAGCGGAGCTTCAGCGCCTTCTTGTCGCCGACGCGGTCAGCATCACCGGATGGGTACCGATGGAATCGGTGCCGGAGCTGCTTCAGGACGCCGACGTGTGCGTCGATCCGGCTCCCGCGACACCGCTGAACGACCGATCGACGATGATGAAGGTGGCCGAGTACCTGGCGCTCGGCAAGCCCGTAGTCGCCTACGACCTAGTCGAAACCCGGACAACGGTTGGTGATGCGGCGCTGCTGGTGGCGCCCGGCGACGTCCAGGCGTTCGCGCACCAGATCGAGCGGCTTGCCGAGGATCCGGAGCTCCGCGCCGTGCTGGCTGCCCGGGCTCGTGAACGCATGGCCGAGCTGACGTGGGAGGTATCGGCCTCGCGGCTGCTCGAGGCCTACGAGAGCTTCCCGGCTCGCAACGGGTCCCGCGGAGAGACCCAATGAGCCGGCCCGCTGGGGGCTCGCTGCCGCTGGTCGACCTTGCTGCGCTGCATCGCGAGCTGGGCGAGGAGCTCGAGGCCGCGGTGCTCGACGTGGTCCGTAGTCAGCGCTTGGTCGGTGGTCCGGCGGTGGCGTCGTTCGAGCAGCGCTTCGCCTCCTATCTCGGCGCTGGGGCGGTGGTTGCGGTTGGGAATGGCACCGACGCAATCGAGCTCGCCGTGAGAGCGCTCGAAATCGAGCCGGTCGCGGAGGTGCTCGTTCCCGCCAACACGTTCATCGGGACCGCAGCCGGCGTCGTAGCCGCAGGCGCGATTCCGAGGTTCGTCGACGTCGATGAGCAGAGCGGCCTGATCGACCTCGACAGCGCGGAGCAGCATGTGACGGCGCGGACGCAGGCGGTGATCCCGGTGCACCTTTACGGGCGGATGGCCGACATGCACGCGGTCAACGCGTTCGCTTCGCGCCACGGGCTGGCCGTGATCGAGGATGCCGCCCAGGCGGCTGGGGCCCGTCGCGACGGGATCCACGCGGGCGCGGGAGGGGACGTGGGGTGCTTCAGCTTCTACCCGGGCAAGAATCTGGGCGCGTTCGGCGACGCGGGCGCGACGGTCACGTCGGATCCGGCGCTCGCCGATCGCCTGCGACTGCTCCGGGACCATGGACAGCGTGGTCGCTACGAGCACGAGCTGATCGGCCGCAATAGCCGCATGGACCCGATCCACGCGGCCGTGCTGACGGTCAAGCTTCCTCACCTCGATCGCTTCAACGAGCGCCGCCGCCGCGCCGCTCAGTGGTATCGCGAGCTGCTGGCAGATCATCTTCCCGACTGGCACGCGGACGATCCCGCCTCCGATGTCCATCACCTGCTGCCGATCCTGCACGAGGAGCGAGATGCGCTCGCGCGGGAGCTGGCGGCGGCGGGCGTTCAGACCGGGGTCCACTATCCGCAGACGGTCCCGCAGACCGCCGCGTTCGCTCGATTCGATGGGGGGCCATTCCCGAGCGCCGAGCGCCGCGCCAAGCTCCAGCTCTCGTTGCCGATGCATCCGCATCTGAGCCGGGAGGACGTCGAGCGGGTCGCGGGGCTGGTCGATGCATTCTCGCCGGCCGCGCTTGCCTGACGTCAGGAGTGGTCGAGCAGACGAACCACGAGGACCGTCCCTCGACCACCTCCGGGACTCGGTCGGCCGCCACGACCATCCTCCTCACGGCAGCCGGTAGCGCGCCTGCGCAGGCGTTCATCCGCGCGATGCGGTCGCAGAGCGAGCTGCCGATCAGGCTGGTAGGGGTCGATGAGACCGCCCGCTCAGCGGGGTTGTTCGACTGCGACGCGCGCTATACCGTGCCGCGCGTCGACGACCGCCAGCTCTTGCCCGCGATCGGAGCGATCTGCGAAGCCGAGGCGGTCGACTTGCTGGCGCCGATCGCGCACTTTGAGCTCCAGCTCTTCGCTGACGCCGCTCGGGAGCTCGAAGCCGCGCATCGAGTCAAGGTGCTGAGCAGCTCGCCCCAGGCCGTCGCGCTGGCGCTCGACAAGCGCGAGAGCGCGCGAGTGGTCAGCGCGCAGGGAGTCGCGACTCCCGCTTTCCATGATCCATCGGACGCCAGGTTCCCCGTCGTCGTCAAGCCGGCCTCCGGTGCCGGATCAGATGGGGTGACCGTAGTTCGCGACGCCTCCGAGCTGCCCGCGGCGCTCCTCCGAGCTGGGGACGAGCCGCTGGTGCAGGACTACATCGAGGGTCCCGAGTTCACCGTCGACGCTGTGATCGCTCCGGGCGGCGAGGTGCTTGCGGTTGCTCCTCGGATCCGGATCGAGGTCCGCGCAGGCCAGTCATACAAGGCGGTGACCGTCGACGACGCCGAGATCGAGGATGCGGCCCGGCGCTGCCTGGAAGCGCTTGGGCTCACCGCTCAGGCCAACGTCCAGCTGATCCGCTCTGTGCATGACCGGCGGCCGTACTTCCTCGAGTGCAACCCGAAGTTCGCCGCGGCGATGGGGCTCACGATCGGCGCCGGCCTCAACATCCCGCTGGTACATGTGAAGCTGGCGCTGGGGATCCCCGTCCGCGCCGCCGAGCTTCGCCGCTCGCCGGGCATGTGGCTGCTGCGGTCTTGGAACGACCGAGTGGTCGAGGGGGCGCAGATCGAAGCGGTCCGCTCGTGGAATGCGGCGTGAGCGGAAAGTGGCTGTTAGCGGCCCGGCGCGGTCACGCCGAGGCGCCGGTAGCAGGCGAGCATGCGCTCCGTGGTCCGCTCGAGGCTCAGGTGCTCGGTTCGCTCGCGTCCGTTGCTTCGGTGGCCGGCGCGCAGGCACCCCACGATCGCTGCCGCCAGCGCCCCGGGATCGGGTTCGCAGACCGCTGAAGGCCCGACGTCGTCCAGCAGCTCAGGGATGTCGCCGGCTCCGGTGGCGACGACCGGCAGATTGCAGGCCAGCGCCTCCTTGACCACGTTCGGTGAGCCTTCGCTGACGGACGTGTGGACAAGCACGTCCGCGGCGTTGTAGATGTCGGGCATCTGCTCGGGCGGTGTGTCGGAGATCGCCATCCAGCTCAGCCCGGGGACCTGCGCGGCGGCTAGGTCGACCGCTCGCTCGGCGAGCCACAGGCGCTTCAGCTCGACAGGGCGTCCGACCGAGATCGCGATCGGCTCGTCGGTGCGCCAGCCAAGCGCCTGCCGGGCGTCGTTTCGGTCACGGGGGACAAACTTGGCCCGGTCGACTCCGTCGGGGATCACCCAATTGCGCGCTCGGGCACGCGCCGGGAGAACATCCTCCATCTGCGCCGACTTGGTGGTCGTCGCGGCCATCAGCAGCGAGTGGGCGCGTAGCAACCTGGCTCGCAACGCGAATCTCAGTCGCGTACGGAGGGATCCCTCCGGGACGCCGAGCAGGTCCGAGCCCCAGTAGGTCGCGAGCACCGGCGCCGACCAGAAGCACCGCGCCACCGGCGCTGTCTCGCCGGCATGGCTGTGGACGAGCCTGTACTTCTGCGGCTTGGCGCCGGCCATCAGTGCCATCGCCAGCGACCCGAGCGCGTAGCAGCCGATACCCCGGTAACCCCTCACGTAGAGCACGTCGGCCTCGACGCCCGCTGCGGCGAGGCCCTCGACCGTGTAGCGCATGAACACTGCGCGGGCGGGGAACTCGCGATCGGGCCAGGCGTTCGTCACGATCAGAATCCGTGCGGCTGGCGCGGTCCTCTCCCATGTCACCCAGCCGCGGCGGTCGAGCCATGACACGAGGGAGCGTGCGCGCGATTCGATCACCTGAGCGGCCGCCCGCAGGCGACCGCGTCCTGGAGCGCGCCCAAGTAGGAGTCGATCATCGTCTCCGCGTCCCAGGACTCCCGGCAGCGCCGTTGTCCGGCCGTTCCCATCGCTCGGCGCAACTCGGGGTCGCCGGCGAGGCGGACGAGCCCCTCGCGCAGGCCTCGCATGTCGCCCGGTTCGACCAGCAGCCCGCTCTCGCCGTCACTGACCACCGTAGGGATTGCGCCCGATCGCGTCGTGAGCACGGGGAGACCTGCCGCCATCGCCTCGAGGATCGCCATCGGGAGGGCCTCGAAATCGCTGGCGAGGACGAACACGTCCGCCGCGCTGAGCAGCCGCGGGACGTCATCGCGGTGTCCGAGCACGCGGATCGCCGGGTCTCCCTCGGCGAGTCGGTCAACAAGTGCTCGGTCATCGCCGTCGCCGGCGATCACTGCGACCAGTTCGGGGCGCTCCTCGCGAGCGCTCCTGACGACCCGAACGAAGTCCGGGACGCGTTTGACGGGCCTCATCCTTGCCACCAGCAGGGCGACGACGGCTTCCGGCGGGATTCCGAGCTCCTCGCGGATGCCGGCACCAGCTGGTGGCGCCGGCGGGATCGGCACCCCGTTGGCGATCAACACCACCTGCTCGGGTCTGCAGCCCATCTCGAACCATTCGTCCCTCTGATCCTCCGACACTACGATCACGGCGCGCAGGCGCCTTGCGAGCATCCGGGTCATGAGCCGCCGCCTGTGCGAGACCTCCACGCCGACGGGCCGATGGTCGTTGTAGACGTGAGCTGCGTGCCGCCACCGAGACAGGGCATGGCCGACGTAGAGCCCGCTGACGCCCCGACTGACAATCACGTCGGGCCTGAACGTACGGGCCAACGGAGAGCGCGCGAGCGGGAAGAGGTCGAGCTGATGGCGCATGTCGAGAACCTCGACGGGCACGCCGGCGGCTCGCAGCGGCGCTACGAATGGGCCCCCACCGTCGAGGGCGATGATCCTCGCGTCGACTCCGCGCCGGCGCAGCCCGGGGAGGAGGATCGAGGTCTGGCGCTCCGCGCCACCAGCGCGGAGGCTCGGGGTGAGGAACAGTGCCCTCATCGATGAGCCCGCACCACGCTCTCGTACAGCTCGATGCTCTGGACGGCTACGGCATCCCAACTGCGGGGTGCGGCGACCTCGCGCAAGATCCGCTCGCGTACCTCGGCGCCATCGTCGATGTGAGCCAGGATCGCGCGAGCTAGTGCTTGTTCGTCGCCGGGATGGACGACGTAGCTCTGATCGAGCGCAAGGTCGGCTAGTCCACCCAGCGCGGTGACGATCGCGGGCACCCCATATCCAGCCGCGACGCTTCCGACGCCCGACTGCGAGGCCTGGGTGTACGGCAGCGCCGCAAGTGAGATCGAGGCGAAGAACCTCCAGAGCTCCGACTCCGGCAGGTACTCGCGCTCGACGGTCACCCTGGAATCGGCAAGCGGCAAGGTGGACTCGCCCGAGCCGCGCACGCGTAGGTGCACCTCAGGGCGCTCCGTCCACACGCA
>CATPBV010000138.1 GCA_955652345.1 uncultured Solirubrobacteraceae bacterium
CCGCCTGAGCCTTGTCTTGTAGCCGGTGCTTCGTGGAAGCAGAAGCCATCGGTGGAGGGCGGGGTGTTCTCCGCACGCTCGGATCTGGAGCGCAAGCGAGCGCGACGAGTACATCGGTTTACCTTCCTGGCCCGCTTCTGTGTCAACACACCCAACGCGACCTACCGCAACCACGGCTCGCATGCGGAGGCGATCGAGATCCTGTTCGACCCCGACCGCATCTCCTACCGGGACCTGCTCGAGTTCTTCTTTCAGATTCACGACCCGACCACGAAGAACCGTCAGGGCAACGACGTCGGCGCGAGCTATCGCTCGGCGATCTACTACGTCGACGACGACCAGCGCCGCGTCGCGGAGGACACGATCGCCGATGTCGACGCCTCCGGCCTGTGGCCCGGCAACGTCGTCACCGAGGTGGAGCCCGCCGGACCGTTCTGGGAGGCGGAGCCCGAACACCAGGACTACCTTGAGCGCTACCCCAACGGCTACACCTGCCACTTCGTCCGTCCGGGCTGGAAACTGCCGCGACGCGCTCGGGAAGCGGCGCACTGAGTCCAAGCGATCCACCAGGAGAGGAGCGGGCGATGACTCGAACGGCGGTATCGAGCGATCAGGCCCCCGATGCGCTAGGGCCCTATAGCCAGGCGATCGTCGCGGGCGGGTTGGTCTTCTGCTCCGGGATGGCGGGGATCGACCCCGCGACCGGCGCGATTGCGGATGGGATCGAAGCCCAGACCGAGCAGGCGCTGCTGAACCTCGCCGCTGTGCTCAGCGCCGCTGGGTCATCCATGGAAGACGTGGTCAAGACGACGATCTTCTACGCCAACGTCGAGGACTTCGGCCGCCTCAACGAGGTCTACGCCCGGCACATGCCCGATCCACCGCCGGCGCGGTCTGCCCCGGCCCATGTGCGGCTGCCCCGCGGCCTGCTCGTCTCGATCGAGGCGATCGCGGTCCTTCCAAGCCCGTCGACTTAGCTTCTGAGCCGCTCGCAGGACTGCCCGGCCGTGAACCGGATCGCTCACATGGCGACACGCCAAGCGAGACTGCCGGATCGTCGTCCAGGCAGCTACTGCCGAGCTGCTGCTACACGAGTTGGTGGACCGGAAGCAGCAGCCTGATCCCGATCGACGCCGGGGTGCCTCGCAGCCGATGGTTCGTGAAAGCGGGAGCGGGCGACCAGCGGGTTGCCGCGCCGCGCACGACCATATTTGGAGCCTTGTTGCTGCTGCTGCTTTTCGATCAAAGGGACAGACTGCTCGGTCGCTTTCAGGAATGTCTGCCTACGTTCCGGTCCTGCGTCTGCGGGCGCGCCGACGGCAAGTTCAGGTTGTCAGTTCCCGCAACGCGATGTGCAGTGCGGCGACGAGCCGGCTAGAACCGCCTTTCGGCTAGAACCGCTCTTGGTTGTAGATGTCGAGCAGCTCGGGAGGATTCGGCTGCGCGATGCCTACCTCGTCGAGGATCGGAAGCAGATGCTCCCCAAACGCCTCGAACTGCCCGTTGGAGGCCCAGATCTCGCTCACCTTCAGCTGGCCTTCCGTTCCAAAGCAGACGTGGTACTCAAGGCCGGCTGGGGGCCAATGACCTGCTTCGTTGAGGCGACGCTTGACCTCGTTGTACTTGTCAGCGGTCAGGGACTCGGGTGAAAAGCGGACCAACATACTCATCGCGGCGTCCTTTCGGTCGGGAACTCTTCAAGGGGCGACCCTACCTCCGCAAGGGGGCGACTCACAAGTGTTTGACGCCCACGCGACTGGGATCGAGCGGTCACCTGACGACCTCTCGGTGCGTGGGAAACCGCGCCATCGCTATTCGCCACCGGAGCAGGCACGCCGGCCGTCGACATCGGCGCAGCGCTGTGGAACGCTTCCGAACGTCTCCACGGCCGCCCGCAGACTACCGGTTTGGGCTTACGAGCAGTGTCGATCACCCAGCAACGGGCCCGCTCGGGGAGACGACGGCCCGCTAGCGAGGCCCGAGCCGTACTGCCGCCTTGTCGCCAGACGAGTCACGCCCCAGCCGACCTCCCCCCTTTGCCCACCAGCGGCAGCGAGCAAGCGCGCGCACACGAGAGCGCGGGCTATGAACGGACGCGACAGGCGACCTCGTTCAGTACAGCCGCTCAACTCTACGGAGCGACCGTTCCGCTTATCTCAACCTCGCTGGACAAAGGCACCTGCTGCCGTCGCATTGCGAGCGGCGACGAGGACCGGCCTCGATGATCCGTGCTTCACGAAAGCACAAGTGCGGGCTCGAACCCAGCGGCCACCTCCTCGCCGCTGGTGCGAGTGCACGAGCATGAGCTCTGAGCCGTCAACGCGGGTCGATACCCGCTCGTGTTACAGCTGGTGCGCTTGAGGGCTTGCGTATTGCGTTGCTTTTGACAGCGCCCGCGCCGCCTGACGAAGCTCGTCTTCGCTGTGGACGGAAGTCGCCACTAGCCGGAGCCGCGAGGTGCCGGCGGGCACCGTTGGCGGGCGGATCGCCTGGGCGAACACTCGGTCGCGCAGGGCTTGCTCGCAAACCTCGACAGCACTCCGGGGATCACCGACGAAGATCGGGACTATGGGCATCTCGTTCTGCTCGACCGCGAAGCCCCGGGCCGCAAGCTCGGTCCGCAGCAGAAGCGCATTGCGCCACAAGCGTGTAACCCTCGCCGGCTCCTCACACAGCAGCTTCAGCCCCGCGAGCGCCGCGGCGACTGTCGGCGGCGGCAGCGCGGTCGAGTAGATCAGCGTCCGTGCACGATTGACCAGAAACTCACCCATCGCTCGATTGCAGCAGGCAAACGCACCGTAGCTGCCGAGTGCTTTGCCAAGCGTGCCGATGACCACGTCGACCTCATGCTCGAGCCCCAGCGCGGCAACCAGGCCGCGGCCTCCGGGCCCAACCACACCGGTTGCATGCGCCTCGTCAACGACAAGGCGCGCGCCGTGACGTCGCGCCAGCTCGACGATCTGCTCCAGCGGCGCCAAATCCCCGTCCATCGAGAACACAGCATCGGTGACGATCAGCGCAGGCCGGCCCGCGGCGTATCGCAGCCCATGCTCGAGTGCGGTCATATCACGGTGGGCGTACACGATCGTCTCCGCACGCGCCTGCCGGCAGCCGTCGACGATCGAGGCATGGTTGAGCTCGTCGGAGAGCACCACCTCGCCGCGTCCGGCGAGCGCAGCGATCACCCCAATGTTCGCGAGAAACCCCGAGCCAAACAACACGCACCGGTCATACGCCTTGAAGGCGGCGATCTCCGCCTCGAGCTCCGAGTGCAGCAACATGTTCCCCGACACCAGTCGCGACGCGCCCGCGCCGGCGCCCCATTTCTGCGCAGCGTCGGCAGCCGCACCGCGAAGCGCTGGATGGTTGGCGAGCCCAAGGTAGTCGTTGGAGCACAGCAGGATCACCTCGCGTCCGTCCAGCCGCACCCGCGGGCCCTGCGCGCTTTCGATCACGCGCAGCTCGCGATACAGACCGGCACAGCGCAGCTCATTCAGGGTCGCGGCGACGTCCGTCATCGCTCCTCCACCGTGCCAAAGTCCGGGCGCCTACGGATTAGGCGAGCCACGCGCGCCCCGCTAGATCGCGTTAGCGCGCTCAGTGCTGGGGTCAGATCATTCGGCGAGACGCGAATCCGCATTGGTCAGCATCCACGGCGTTCACGCGCCGCCTCCAGCCGCCGCGGCGGCCACTACTGCACGGCCGATCTTCTGAACGTCCTGATCGGTAGTGATGTAAGGCGGCATCGTATAGACGAGGTTCCGAAACGGCCGCAGCCATACGCCGTGCTCGATTGCCGCGTTCGTGGCGGCGGCGACGTCCACCTCCCGGGCCAACTGCACGACACCGATCGCGCCCAGCACTCTCACGTCCTCTACGCCCGGCAGCTTCCACGCCGCGTGAAGACCGGAGGCGAGGCCGCGCTCGATCCGCGCGACGGACTCTCGCCAGCTCCCATCGGCGAGCAAATCGAGCGAGGCAAGCGCGGCCGCGCACGCCAGCGGATTCGCCATGTAGGTCGGGCCGTGCATCAGCGCGCCGCCTTCGCCGTTGGTTATCGCGTGCGCGACCGCAGGGGTGCAAAGCGTGGCGGCAAGCGTCAGGTAACCACCGGTCAGTGCCTTGCCGATGCACATGATGTCGGGAGCGACGCCGGCGTGCTCGCATGCGAACAGCGCCCCGGTGCGTCCGAACCCGGTGGCGATCTCGTCCAATACGAGCAGCAGGCCGTGCCGGTCGCAGAGCTCCCGTAAGAGCCCAACGACCGCCGGGTCGTAGAACCACATTCCCCCTGCCCCCTGCACGACCGGCTCGACCACCACCCCGGCCAGCCCCCCAGCATGGCGGGCGAACGCGTCCTCGAGACGAGCGGCGTACGCCGGCTCCAGGCGGCGAGGTGGCCGGTCTACGAAGACATGCTCGGCGAGCGCCCCTCTGAACAACGCATGCATCCCGTCGACCGGGTCGCAGATCGCCATCGCTCCCAGCGTGTCCCCGTGGTAGCCGCCCCGGATCGTCAAGAACCGCCTGCCCGGGCGAGCCTGCAGGCACATCTTGAGCGCAACCTCGACCGCGACCGACCCCGAGTCCGCAAAGAACACGTGCCGAAGTTCACCCGGCGCCATCTGAACAAGCTGCGCCGCGAGACGCACCGCCGGCTCGTGGGTGAGACCACCGAACATCACGTGGGCCATCCGCTCAAGCTGGCTGCGCAGCGCCGCGTCGATCGCCGGGTTTCGATACCCGTGCACCGCGCACCACCACGAAGCCATGCCATCCACCAGCTCCCGGCCATCCGCCAAATGCAGGCGAACCCCATCGGCCGAGACAACCGGCAACGGAGCGGTCAGAGCCGGCATCGGACCATATGGATGCCACACGTGTTCGTGATCCAGCGCCAGCAGCTCATCAATCCAATCCGCCCGCCCATAGCCCCAAGAGGCGCGACCGCCGAAAGAAGAGCCTGAGCCAATCCTGGCCGCCATGTCAGACAACAGCCGGATCTCGGGATACCAGCGCAGAGCGCAAGCAGGCTTTGGGCGTCACGTCACCGCCTGCGCTGAACCCTCGGCCACGATCGCGACGCCCACCCTTGCGGTCTCGTCAACACGCACGTCGGCCGCAATAGCATGCCAAAGGATCGCCTCAAGGCTCAACGCCTAGCACACGCACCGAACCCCGTCTGACCGAGCGGGCGACGTCGTCACGCGGGGAGCGTTGCATCGTTACTCGCTCGTGGGGACAGTCCGGCTTGGCCGGCTCACATCTGCGGCGACTCCGAGGAGGCGACCTCGAAGATCGTCCACTCAGGAGAGCCGGCCAGAGCGCCTGCCTGCATCAGCTCAACCACCTGCGCCACTTCCGGAATCGACTCTTCGCGCTCCATCGCGGCTCGATCTTCGAACACCTCAGTAGCGATCAGCGCATCGGCGTCCGTGAGATCCCGGGCGATGTCAAAGTGAATCACGCCGTCGAGGCGACGGGCCGCTTCAACGACCGCCTTCATCGCCGCCGCCATCTCGGCCGACTTCTCGGGCTGGCAGCGCACCTTGAACCGTACGACGACCACATCAATCTCCTCGTCCATGAACGCGAACCCGACACCCACGCCGGTACGCGAATCTAACCGCTGCCCAGCCCGATTGCGAGCGCGCGCCAGAAACGCTCGGATCTGGGCGATTGCGCAAGTGCGAGGCCCATGCCGGCAACCCGCGGCCGCGTACTGCTTCCACCGCTGGTGCTTGCGGCCGAACAAGGTCGCAGGTAGCGATCTTGCCGTCCCTGCTGGGCGCGCTCGGTGTCCGCTGAGCGTTACGGCGCGCGACCGCGCTTTCCGTGCCTGGTAGGTTCGTCGGGTGCCCTCCTTTGCGGTCGTTGGTGCAGGCTTCGGTGGTGTCGGCGCCGCCGTGATGCTGCGCCGAGCCGGCTATGAAGACGTCACGGTGTTCGAGCGGGGCGAGCGGGTCGGGGGTGTCTGGCATGACA
>CATPBV010000139.1 GCA_955652345.1 uncultured Solirubrobacteraceae bacterium
AACGGCACCGGCCCAGCCGCAAGCGTCCACGCCGGCTGCCCCGGCCACGATCTCCATCTGCTGTACAGCCATACACCAGGCTCGCATGCGACGCTCGTGCCGCCGGGCGCCCGGCAGGTGCTCCTGTGCCGCTACAGCGGGTTGAACAGCCCATCTTTATTCAGTCTGACGGCTCATCACCTCGTCACCCGGCTCCCGACCACTCAGCGCCTGGCAATCGAGCTCGACGCGCTCAAGCCGGTGATCGGAGCGCAGGCCTGTCGGTCGGACGACGGCTCCGCGATCATCGCCTTCTTCCGCCACGGCCGAGAGCGCAAGTCGGATGATCCCGTCACGGTCGGCTTGAGTGGATGCGCGTTGGTCACGAACGGGCATGTCAACCGCGAGGCCGGGGCCAAGCTTCTTGGCCAGCTGGAAGCCCTGATGCGAAGCCCGTAGCTCCGAGGATTGGCGTTTCCGTCCGAGGGGTGGACGGAAACGCCAAACCCCTCACGGTCGATGCACCGCCGCCAGTAGTCCCGCGTAGGAGCGCACCAGCGCCGCCCGTTCCTCCTCGATCAGGGGATCCTCCGGGTCGCAGCCAAGCTCCACCCACCGATCCGAGTGGCGCATCGCCAGCGCCCGCTGCTCGGCCGCCACCCGCACGTCGTCCTCCGAGACTCCGTACACGTATGCGTAGAGCGCAGCGAGCGCTGCGGTCAGCTCAGATTCGCCGCCGTCGCCGTGCTGGTTGTCGCGATGGACCCGCCACCACTCCACTTCGAGCGTCGCCGCCCGCACCGGGTCGAACGACTCACCGTGGCGCCGAGCGAGCAGGCGATAGAAGCGCTCCATCGTCCGCTGCGCGCCATCCGGGTCGTTGTTCGGGAACGGCGCCCACAGCTGATTCGCGCGCAGCACCAGCCACGAGCCGTACAGCGTCGAGCCCCACGGCAGCCCGAACGTGTGACGCGTCAACCCCACGGCAGCGCGCAGGAACCGCAGCCACTCGCGCCGGTAGTAGGTGACCCAGGCGACGCACTCGAGGCCGCCGACCCGCCGAGGATCGAAAGATCGATGAGGCTTCGCCGTCGGGGAGCGCCAATTGACGCTGGTGCGCAAAGCCGAAGCCGGGCGCCGCATACGCCGGCAAACTAGCCGAATCGTGCCTCGTGGAGACCCCTGCCAATAGGCTTCTCGCCGCGATGAGCGAGCCCAAGACGATCGTGTTCTTCCCCGAGGGCGCGTTCGGCCCGACCAATAACTGCGTGGGGATCGGTGACGTGCTCCGCGCACGCGGGCATCGCGTGCTGTTCGTTGTCGAGGAATCATTCGCCGGGACGCTCGACGCCAAGGGCTTCGAGGAGCGGCTGATGCGCCTTGCCCCCGCTCCCGAGGTGCCTGAGGCGCCCGGCCAGTTCTGGAAGGACTTCATCCGCGACACGGCGCCGGTGTTCCGGGGCAGCACGCTCGAGCAGCTCGGAACCTTCATCGCGCCGACATGGCAGGCGCTGCTCGACGGCGCCCGCTACGTCGACGAGCGCCTTCACGAGATCTTCGACGAGCTGCGCCCCGACGTGATCGTCGAGGACAACGTCTGCTCGTTCCCCGCGATTCCGGCCAGCGGCCGCCCGTGGGTGCGGATCGTCTCCTGCAACCCGCTCGAGCTGAAGGATCCGGCGCTGCCGCCCACGTTCTCGGGCCTCCCGCTCGACGACAGCTCACAGTGGGGCGAGTTCCGCGCCGAATACGCCAGCCAGGTCGGAGACATGCAGCGGGAGTTCTCGGACTTTTGCGTGCAGCGCGGCGCGCCCGCACTCCCCGAGCTCGAGATGATCCACGAGTCTCCGTGGCTCAACCTGACGCTGTACCCGGACGAGCTCGACTACCCCCGCAGCAGGCCGCTCCCCGGGACCTGGCACAACCTCCAGACGAGCGTCAGGTCGACCGACGATCCGTGGGAGCCGCCGGCGCGCGGCGACGGCC
Source organism: uncultured Solirubrobacteraceae bacterium (assembly GCA_955652345.1). GTDB lineage: Bacteria > Actinomycetota > Thermoleophilia > Solirubrobacterales > Solirubrobacteraceae > Palsa-465. The sequence goes on from CATPBV010000139.1 coordinate 1,966, forward strand.
GGCTGATCTACCTGAGCCTCGGGTCGCTCGGCTCCGCCGACGTCGAGCTGATGAGGCGGCTCGTCGAGCTGCTCGCCGACACCCCCTACCGCTACGTCGTCAGCATGGGCCCACAGCACGACCAGTACGGGCTCGCCGGCAACATGACTGGCGCAGAGTTCCTGCCGCAGACCTCCGTGCTCCCGCACGTCGACGCCGTGATCACCCACGGCGGCAACAACACGACGACCGAATGCATCTGGTTCGGCAAGCCGATGCTGGTGATGCCGATCTTCTGGGATCAGCACGACAACGCTCAGCGCGTTCACGAGACCGGCTACGGGATCAGGCTGCCCACGTACTCGTGCTCGGCCGAGCGGCTGACCATCGCGCTCGACAGGCTGGTGCACGACGACACGCTTCGCTCGAGGGCGGCCGCCGCGGGACAGCGGCTTCGCAGGCAGCCGGGCACGACGATGGCCGCGGATCTGATCGAACGGCTTGCGATCGCCCGCGAGCCGGTCGTTCGCGACACCTGACGAACCGGCTCGTCAAATCGGATAGCATGCGCGTTCCTGTTCGATTAGCCACGTAGTGAGTCAAGAACGCGCATGACACAGATAACCCTGATCGGAGCCGGGAGCGTCGAGTTCACACGGATTCTCCTTGCCGACCTGGCCGAGTTTCCCGAGCTGCAGGACTGCGCCATCGTCCTGCACGACATCGACGACGAGCGGCTCACCACCGCCGAGCAGATCGCCCGCCACATCACCGAGGCAACCGGGGCGCGTTTCCGGATCCGAGCCCATCTCGATCGCCGCGCAGCCCTAGACGGCGCCGACTTCGTCGTCAACGAGATCCAGGTCGGCGGACTGCCCGCCACCCTGCACGACTTCGAGATCCCGAAGAAGTACGGGCTGCGTCAGACGATCGGCGACACGATCGGCATCGGCGGGATCTTTCGCGGGCTCAGGACGATCCCCGTCCTGGTCGCAATCGCGGACGACATGGCCGACGTCTGCCCCGACGCGATGCTGATGAACTACGCCAACCCGATGGCGATGCTCCCCTGGTCGGTCTGGGAGGGAAGCCGGTTCAAGAACGTCGTCGGGCTGTGCCATTCGGTCCAGAACACGCACGAGCAGCTGGCTCAGATCGTTGGTGCGCCCGTCGATGAGATCGAGTTCCTGACCGCGGGGGTCAACCACCAGGCGTTCGTGCTCCGGTTCGAGCTCGACGGTGAAGACCTCTACTCGCGCCTGGATGAAGCGATTGCGCGCGATCCTGACGGGCTCGGGCGCACCGTCCGCGTCGAGCTCTATCGCCAGTTCGGCTACTTCCCGACGGAGTCGAGCGAGCACAGCGCCGAGTACGTCCCCTGGTTCATGTCCCACCGCGACGAGCTCGATCGCTACCGGATCCCCGTCGACGAGTACATCCGACGCTCGCTCGAGAACCTCGACGAGTACGAGGAGACGCGCCGCCGGCTGGCCGCCGGAGAGGACATCGAGGTCGAGGGGGAGGGCGAGCTCGCGCCCCGCTACATCCATTCGCTTCTCACCGGCACGCCACGCCTCGAGTACGGGAACGTGCGCAACGAGGGACTGATCTACGACCTCCCGGCCGGCTGCTGCGTCGAGGTGCCGTGCCGCGTCGACGGCGATGGAATCCACCCGACCGCCGTCGGCAAGCTCCCGCCACAGTGCGCCGCGCTGAACCGCACGTTCCTCAACGTCGCGGAGCTCACGATGCGTGCCGCCCTCGAGGGTCGTCGCGATCACGTCTACCAGGCGGCGATGCTCGACCCCAACACGGCCGCGACGCTCACGATCGGCGAGATCCGAGCGATGGTCGACGATCTGATCGAGGCGCATGGAGAGCTGCTTCCGAAGGGGATCCGCGAGACGCGCCCGGCCCGCCGCGCCCAGACCGCGCGGCCATGAAGCACATCTTCACAGCAACGACGCTCGCACTGGCTCTGGCGCTGCCCGCCGCGGCGCCGGCAAAGTCCTCCTACCACCGGCCCCCGTCCACCGGCGCCTCGTGGTACTGGGAGATATCCGCGCCGAAGGTCGGGCTCGTCGGCCT
>CATPBV010000140.1 GCA_955652345.1 uncultured Solirubrobacteraceae bacterium
CTTCCTTATCAGAGAAGCGTCCTACGGCGGAGATCGTGCGAACCGCGTCATCACGACCTGTCTGACGACCACCTCTCGAAGCTCGAGCGGGCCACTCTCCGTAGCCCGTGTAGGGAAAGATTAGGGAAAGACGACCCGGCTGAGAGGGCTTTTGCTGGCCCGCGTTGACCCACGTTGAAGGGCCGCCGCACCGGTCGCCCGAAGCGGCTAATTCCCTGCAGACGTGCCGGAAACTGCTGTCCTTAGCGGAGAGGGAGGGATTCGAACCCTCGATGGACGGAACCGCCCATACCGGTTTTCGAGACCGGCGCATTCAACCGCTCTGCCACCTCTCCGGACAGGCCCTTGACAAGTTAGTGCAAGGCGAGGGGCAATGGCCGGGCTCGGACCAGCCCACGCGGACGCCGGGCGGTCAGCCGCGTACGAGCGCGTCGAGCTCGGCCAGCGCCTCGAGCAGCCCGTCGCTGTCCGGGACGCCGTCGAGCTCCCGAGCTGCCCGGGTAGCCACCTCACTGTGCGGCGGCGGATCCTCCGCCCCACTCGCGACAGCTCGCAGACGCGCGCACAGGATGTACTCGAGCCACTGCCCGAACGTCATCTGGTCCTCCTCGCCGAAGGCCGACGTCGCCGGCCTCGCCGGCGGCGGCCCGCCGATCCCGCAAGCTCGCACCGACGCCTCGATCCGATCAGCGAGCTCGCCATAGGCGACCCGGTCGGGTCCGGCAGCACTCACGAAGTGCCGCTTGAAACCGCCGCCGCCGTCGTGTCGGCGGCGAAGCGCTCCCGCAGAGCGAGCTTCTTGAACTTCCCGGTGGCCGTTCGTGGGATCGACTCCACGAACTCCACTCGCTCCGGCACTTGCCACTTGGCGAACTGACCAGAGAGGTGGCTGCACAGCTCCTCGGCAGTCGCATGCCCGCCCTCGTTCAGCACGACCACCGCCATCGGCCGCTCGCCCCAGCGCTCGTCGGGAATCGCTATCACCGCCGCCTCCGCGACGGCAGAATGCGCCATCAGGTGGTTCTCGAGATCGACCGAGGAGATCCACTCGCCGCCCGACTTGACCAGATCCTTCGAGCGGTCGCAGATCCGGATGCAGCCACGCGCGTCGAGCTTCACCACATCGCCCGTCTTGAACCAGCCGTCGTCGGTGAACCGGTCCGCACCGAGGCCGTGGTGATACGACGCCGCGACCCACGGCCCGCGCACCTCGAGCTCGCCCATCGCCGAATCGTCCCACGGGATCAGCTCCCCGTCCTCCCCGCGCGCCCTGATCTCGACAAACGGAGACGGAATGCCCTGACGCGCACGGTACTCGTACTGCTCCTCCGCCCCTGCGTCGAACAGATCGGCGGCCAGGCGGTTGACACTCCCGAGCGGAGAGGTCTCCGTCATGCCCCACGCCTGAACGACGGTGAGGCCATGGCGGTCGAAGCCCTCGAGCATGCTCCTCGGCACGGCAGATCCACCGACGATCAGCCGCTCCAGAGCCGAGAGATCCCAGCGGCCGGGCTCGGCGTCGAGCGCCTGGAGCACCGCCATCCACACGGTCGGCACCCCCGCGGTCATCGTGACCTTCTCGTCGGCCAGCAGGTCGAGCACGCTCACCGCGTCGAGCTTCGGTCCCGGAAGCACGAGCGCGGCGCCGGAGAACGCAGCGATGTACGGAATGCCCCAGGCGTTCACGTGGAACATCGGCACGACCGGGAGAATCGTGTCGCGCGACGAGAGACCCATCTGATCGGGTAGCGCGGCGACGAGCGAGTGCAGGACGAGCGCGCGGTGCGAGTAGACGACACCCTTGGGCCGCCCAGTCGTGCCCGACGTGTAACACATCGCTGACGCCTGCCCTTCGCTGAGCTCGGGCCAGCTCATCGGCCCCGCGGCTGAGAGCAGCACGTCGTAGTCGAGTGTCCCCTCCGGCAGCGAGCCAGAGCGGGAGACGACGATCACGTGCTCGAAGCGGTGATCGGCGCGGAACGAGTCGAGCACCGGGAGCAGCGACTCATCGACCACAACCACGCGGTCCTCGGCATCGCCGACGATGAACGCCAGCTCGTCCCGATGTAGCCGCGGATTGACCGTATGGATCACCGCGCCCATCAGAGGCACGCCGAAGTACAGCTCCAGGTGCTCGGGCTGGTTCCAGAGGAGCGTCGCTACGCGGTCGCCGTCGCGGATACCAAGCGCTCGGAGCGCGGACGACAGTTGCCGGGCCCGCTGAACGCACGCTCCGAGCGTCGTCCGGTGAATCGTTCCGTCCGGCCGCCGCGAGACGACCTTGCGCGCTGCGCTGAACTGCCCGGCCCGCTCGATGACAGCGGTCAGCGACAGCTGGTAGTCGTCCATCATCAGGCCACGCATTGCCGCCTCGGTCATCGCTGTACTCCTCGCTCGGAACATCGCATCGGGGAAAGCATGAGGCTCCCGCGCGGACGGTGCAAGCTCCGGCACGGATGATCGCGACTCGGACGGCGCTGACGCCAGCGCGGACCGACCGACATCATTGCGCCGTGCCCATGACCCCGGCCCGACCCTCCGACCCGTACCCCGACATCTCGTGGTGGGGGTGGGGCGACCCGGCACAGATACCAACGCTCGGAGCTGACGTGCGCCGGCTTCTCGCAGACGCGCTGGGAGTCACGGGCGGCGATGCAACGGAGTCGCCGGCACTCGCCGCAGTCCGCCTCCCTCCGCTCAGACTCGCGACGGGCGCCGCTCGCGAGCTGGCGTCGATCGTCGGCAGCGACAACGCGCTTACGGACGACGAGTCGCGCATTCGCCATACGCGCGGCAAGTCGACCCCCGATCTGCTGCGCCTGCGCGCGGGTGACGCGACGGGTGCGCCGGATCTCGTGCTGCTTCCGGGCTCGCACGACGAGGTGCTCGAACTGCTTGCGCTCTGCACGCACCTGCGGGTCGCGGTCGTTCCGTTCGGCGGGGGGACCTCGGTGGTCGGTGGGCTCGAACCATCCGCCGAGAGCTTCGCCGGCCTCGTCGCCTTGGACACGAGCCGCATGAACGCGCTGCTGGCCCTCGACGAGCGCTCACGCACTGCCACCCTGGAGCCGGGCCTCCGCGGCCCGCAGGCCGAGGCGTTGCTGGCCGAGCGCGGCTACACCCTCGGACACCACCCCCAGTCGTTCGAGTACGCCACCCTGGGCGGATTCGCCGCCGCGGGCTCGAGCGGTCAGGCCTCGTCCGGGTACGGGCGCTTCGATCGGCTCGTGCTGGCTCTCGAGGTCGCCACACCGGTGGGCACGCTGTCCCTTGGGCGGGCACCCGCGTCGGCCGCCGGCCCGGACCTGCGCCAGCTGATTCTCGGGTCCGAGGGCACGCTCGGCGTGATCACCGCGCTGACGCTCCAGGTGCGCCCGATCCCTCGCGCGCGCATCTATGAGGGGTGGCGGTTCAGCTCGTTCAGCGAGGGCGTGAGCGCGCTTCGGACGCTCGCCCAGGACGGTCCGCTCCCAACGGTTCTGCGCCTGTCCGACGAGGCGGAGACCGTGCTCAACCTCGCCCGGCCCGAGCAGCTCGCACGGTCAACCCGCGAGGGGGGATGTCTGGCGATCGTCGGCTACGAGGGCGCCGCCGAGGAGGTGGCGGCCCGGCGTGACGCCGCGACGCGGGTTCTCGACAGCGCCGGTGTAGGTCCTGATCTGGGCGCAGGAGAGGCGTGGGAGCGCGACCGCTATCGCGGGCCGTACTTGCGTGATGCGCTTCTCGGCGCCGGCGCTCTGGCGGAGACGATCGAGACCGTCAGCTTCTGGTCCTCTCTCCAGAGGGTGTACGAGACGGTTCGCACCGCACTCAGTGACTCGCTGACCGCCCAGGGCACTCCCCCTGTGATCCTGTGCCACGTATCCCACGTCTACCCAGCCGGAGCTTCGCTCTACTACACCGTCGGCTGCGCGCAGCTCGAGGATCCGGTGACCCAATGGCGCACCGCCAAGCGCGCGGCGAGCGACGCGATCCTCCAGGCGGGCGCGTCGATCAGCCACCATCACGGCGTCGGCATCGACCACCGCGCCTGGTTTGAGCGGGAGGTGGGCGAGCTTGCCGTGAATGTTCTGCGAAGCGCGAAGGCAGTGCTCGATCCCGCAGGGATCCTGAACCCCGGGATCCTGATCGACGCTCGGTGACTGCCGCCGCGGTCGCACCACTTGCGGCCACGAGCGCCCCGCCGCAATCGCGGCTCACGGCGGGTCACCCGTATGCTTGCGGTCGGTGACGACCCGGACCGACCAAGTGCCCGCCGTCGCCGCCTTGGCCGATCTGATCGTCCGTTTCGGTGCCAACGTCCAGCCCGACCAGATCGTCGCGATCTCGTCCGAGCCGGGCAAGGAGCCGCTCGCTCGCGAGGTTGCGGCAGCGGCCTACCGGCGCGGAGCCAAGTTCGTCGACCTGGCGGTGTTCGACATCCACCTCAAGCGTGCGCGCGCGCTCCACGCCTCGCCGGACACGCTCGAGTTCGTGCCTCCATGGTATGGCGAGCGGGAACGCGCCCTCGGCGAGCACCGAGCCGCGATCGTGGCGTTCACCGGGCCGGTCGACCCGGATGTGATGAACGGAGTGGATCCCGAGCTCGCCGGGCGAGACATGCTGCCGAGAGTCAAAGAGGCCGTCGAGGTCGTCAATCAGCGGACCACGAACTGGACCGTCGCTCCCTGTCCCACGGCGGGCTGGGCGAAGCTCGTCCATCCCGATCTCGAGCCCGAAGAGGCACTGACGCGGCTGTGGGAGGAGGTCGCCCACGTCTGCAGGCTCGACATGGCTGATCCGGTGTCAGCCTGGGAGGAGCGCCTCGAGCAGCTGACCGGAGTCGCCGGCAGGCTGGACGCCCTGCATCTGACCAGCGTGCGATTCGAGGGTCCCGGAACGGACTTGGACATCGGACTGCTGCCCTCGAGCCGGTGGCTGTGCGCCACGCTCTCCACGGTCGATGGCATCGTGCACGCCCCGAACATCCCGACCGAGGAGGTGTTCGCGACGCCCGATCCAGAGCGCGTGGACGGAGTCGTGGCCGCGACCAAGCCGCTGTTCGTGTCGGGCGCGCTGATCACCGGGTTGCGCGTCCGGTTCGAGGGCGGTCGAGCCGTCGAGATCGACGCAGACCAGGGCGCCGATGTGCTGCGGACGCTCTCGAGACGGGATGCGGGTGCAAGCCGCCTGGGCGAAGTGGCGCTGGTCGACCGCGAGAGCCGGATCGGGTCGCTCGGAACGGTGTTCTTCGACACCCTGCTCGACGAGAACGCGGCCAGCCACATCGCCCTTGGCGATGGGCTCGACTTTGGGGTCGAGGACGAGGCGGACCGGGACCGCATCAATCGCAGTGCGCTGCATGTCGACTTCATGATCGGTAGCGATGACGTCGCGGTGACCGGCGTCAGGCATGACGGCAGCGATGTGCCGCTGCTCCGCGACGGCGCCTGGCAGCTCTAGGGCCCGAGCCGCCGGCACCCGACCAGCGCCTGAGCGCAGCCGGGCGCGAGCGAAGACGCGGTAGGCTAGTCCGGCGACCCGGAGAGGTGCCGGAGCGGTTGAACGGGCGCGACTGGAAATCGCGTAACGGGGGTCGACCTCGTTCGGGGGTTCGAATCCCCCCCTCTCCGCTCACGCATAGCCGCCGTCGCATGAGGCCGAACGTCGAGAATCACGCCCGTTTGGTCACCCGCGTGTTGGCCGCCGCCGATAGCTAACCCGTGCGGGAGAGCTCAGCATCTGGGCGCGGCGGCGCGGCGACTTTTGTGCGCAAATCCGTTGCAATTTACCAATCTCCGGTCGGACAAAACGTCCAAAGGCCGGTAGCGTTCTTCGACGATTTGCACAAACTCACGGAGAGAGCGGCGCATCGCTCCGCCCCAATGGTTACGATTCTCCGCCTACGGCAATGAGTCCAACGCAAAGTCCGAAGCCGGCATTGCGACTCGTGCAGGGGGCCCGGGTCCAGACCGTTGAGTGGTCGTGGTTCTGCGGGCACTGTGCGGCCGCTGCGCCGGGTGATGCGCCCCCTGCGCCGACCGCCAGGGTCTGCCGAGTGTGCGGCCTGGGGCTGCTGCTCGAGACCCGGAGCGAGGTCCTCCCGACCGACCGGGATGCGTTCCTCGTGATCGACAGCGCCCTCTCGGTCCAGGCGATGTCCCGCCGTGCCCAGGCGCTCCTCGCGGTCAGCGAGGAGGACGCGGTCAACCGCCCGGTCGTGGAGCTTCTGGTGCCAGCTGACGCCGAAGCGGAAGGACCATCCGGGTTCGCCGCCGCGATCGTCGACGCGGCCCACGGCGATGACGAGCCGACTACCGCAGTCGTGCGACCGTGGAACACGTTCGGCGTTCGCCTCCGCGCCAGGGTGGCACCGTGCGGTCCTCCGCGCGCGGCGCTGATCATCCTGCAGGACCCGGACGAGCGCCGCCTGCGCGCCGTCAGCTAGCAGCCTCCAGCACCTCTGGCGCCCCAAACCGGACCAGTACGTCCGGGATCGCGACCGACCCATCCGGTTGCTGCCCGTTCTCGAGCAGGGCGATGATCGTGCGGCCGACCGCGACCGCGGTCC
>CATPBV010000141.1 GCA_955652345.1 uncultured Solirubrobacteraceae bacterium
CGATCCCGGCGGTCAGCGCGGCGGTCGCCGCGATCAGCCAGCGCCGGACCCGGCCCAGCCGGGCGAGCGCAGCGTCCCGCTGAAGCGCGGCCAGTCGTCGCGGGCTCGTTGCATCGAGTGAGTCAGGCATGCAGTCTCCGCGTCGACAGACAACCAGACCTCGCTAAGAGCAGTATGAGAATCGGCTTTCCATCGCGGCGACTCTGCCCTGCTAGTCGCCGATTATGACGGGGAGCTCGACGGTGAACGCGGCGCCAGCCACCACCACTCGGCCGTCGTGGCGCTCGGCGATCGCTAGCACGATCGCCAGGCCGAGGCCCGAGCCCGAACGTCCGCCGGCCTGCGGCCCGCGCCAGAATCGCTCGAACAGGCGCTCGCGGTGCTCGGGATCGGGTCCGGGCCCCTCGTCTCGGACGGTCAGCAGCGCCGTCCCGGCCCGCACCGTCAGCTCGACCGTGACCTCCCCTCCCGGCGGCCCGTGGACGCGAGCGTTCTCGACCAGGTTCTGGACGACCCTTTCGAGCGCATCGCGCTCGCCGAGTACGCGCGCCCGCTCGACCGCTCCCCGCCGCAGCGGCCGGCCGGCGTGGTCCTCGCTCGCGATCGCCTCGTCGACGAGTCGGTCGAGGTCCACGGGCGCGGGCTCCTGCACCGTGCTGGACGCTCGCTCGAGCACCAGCAGGTCGTCGACGAGCCGCGCGAGTCGCTCGGCGTCCCGCCGGAGATCGGCGAGCACCTCGCCTCGTACCCCGTGGGTGGCGACGTACTCGACATTTCCAAGCAGCGCAGTGACGGGCGTCCGCAGTTCGTGGGAGGCGTCAGCCAGGAACCTGCGCTCGCTCGCTCGCGCGTCCTCCAGCGAGGCAAGCATGCGGTTCAGAACCCCGGTGAGCTGGCCGATCTCATCGCGATCGTCCGGTTCTGGCAGCCGGCGCGAGGGATCGGCCGTCCGCTCGATCTCACCTGCCGCGGAAGCGAGCCTTCGCAGCGGCGCGATTCCCCGGCGTGTCAAAGCCGTGGCGGCCAGGACCGCAACCACCGCGATCCCTGCCCCGGCGAGCGTGAGCACCAGCGCAAGATGCGCGAGCGTCGCGGAGATGTCGGTCGTGTCGGAGCCGACGATCACCGCTCCTCCGGCCGCCGGTCCGCCGGCCTGGGCGATCGGCGCGGCATACAGCCGGAAGCTGCGATCCGCGACCCGCGCCGTCTCGAAGCCGGACCGTCCCGACACGAGAGCTTGGCGTGCAAGCCTGTCCACCGGGAGCAATCGCGCTCCCAGGGTCAGCGATCGGGCGAGGATCCGGCCCCTCGCATCGAGCACCTCGACCACGATCTGGCGCCCGGAGACAGGACTCTCGAGCGCCCCGGCGGCGCGCAGTACCGCCGGCGCGGAGACCGCCAGCTGGGCGACGTCCTCCCCACGCTGGCGCAGCGCGCCATCAAGCGTGCTCCGCAGCTCGTGGCCCACCAGCACCACGGTGACCAGCGCGAACGCCGCGACGGCGGCGACGATCGCGCCCGACGAGGCGAGGATCAGACGGGCCCGCAGGGATGTTGCCGGGGCGATCCGCATCCCTTGCATCCGAGCCGGCCTTCAAGCACGGAGCTCGAAGCCCGCCCCCCGCAGCGTCCGGATCAGCGGCGGCGGCCCGAGCTTGCGGCGCAACCGCGTGACGTACCGGTCCACGACGTTCGACTCGGCGGCATCGTCCCAGATCTCATCGAGCGCACGCTCACGGGTGATCGTGCGCGCGGGCTCGCGGAGCAGAAGCTCGAGCAGCGCTGTCTCCCGTCCGGTGAGCGCGATCGGGCGACCGCCTCGGGTCGCCCGCCGCGCGTCGACGTCGAGCGTCAGGTCGGCATACGAGAGCAGCGGCTGCGACGCCGAATCTCCGTGGCGGCGCATCAGAGCCCGGAGGCGAGCGATTAGCTCGGGGACGGCGAACGGCTTGACCAGATAGTCGTCGGCGCCCGCTTGCAGGCCGGTCACCCGGTCCGCCACGGCGTCGCGCGCGGTCAGCATCAGGATCGGCGTACCCAGTCCCTTGGCGCGAAACCGGCGGCATGCCGCAAGCCCGTCGACGCCGGGCATCGCCACGTCGAGCACGATCACGTCCGGGGCCGTGCGCTCGGCGAGCGCGAGAGCAGCGCCGCCGTCAGCCGCCAGCGCCACCTCGAATCCTTCCGCCTCGAGCGTGCGATCGAGCATCCGGCGCAGCGACGAGTCGTCGTCCGCCACCAGCACACGCGGGCGCTCCGAATCCGGCGGACCGCTCACCGGCGCCGTGGGCTGGGGACGCCTACCGTCGCCTCACCCACCGGCCACGTCGCGGCGCAGGAACACCAGGTAGGCGGTGGCAAGCGACGGCAGGCCGTAGCACGCGCAGACCCATGCGGCGTGGATGATGGGCGCCCAATCGGTAGGAGTGCGCAGCAAGCCCTGCCACGCGTTGAATTGGGTGCTGAGCAGGTAGGGCTGGGTGCCGCTCAGGCCCGGGAGGATCCCGATCAGCTGGATCAGCAGTGAGATCATCAGCGTCCCCACGACCGCGGCCGCGCTGTTACGGGTGATGGTGGAGAGCATCAGCCCGATGCAGACGATCGCCGCGATCGGGATCAGGTACACGAGCAGGCCCAAATACACGAGCTCGAGCCCCTTCGGCGCTGAGACGATCGTCCCGGACAGGCTCTGGAGCGAGTTGAAGCCAGATTGGATGCTGCCCGCCACGACCGCCACGGTCCCGCTCAGCATGATCGCCGCAACCGCGTAGGTTGCGGCCGCCAGCGCCTTGCCCCCGAAGATCTGCCCGCGCTCCAGCGACCGTGTGAGGACCGTCTTGAGCGTGCCGTTGTGGTCCTCCGAGGCGAAGATGTCCCCGGCCACAAGCGCCGTGATCAGCGGGAACAGCCACACCGCCCCGAACAGCAGAAGCACGAGCGGCACCGCAAGGCCGCTCTTGGTCAGGTAGGAGGCGAACGCGAAATCGCCGCCCCGGCGGTCGTGGCGGAAGTGGATCGCAACCACGAACAGGATCGGGACCGCCGCAGCGGCGCCGAGGCCAAGGTAGGTCCGCTTCTGATAGCGGAGCTTGGTCAGCTCCCACCGGTACACCGTGGCGACGCCCGGCGACTTCACCGGCTCACCTCCACGGGCTCGGGCTCGGACACGGGCCGCGCCCCATCCTCGCCTTCGGTCAGCGAGAAGAACAGATCCTCGAGCGTCGCGGTCCCTGGGACCAGCGCGCGGATCAGCGCGCCGGCCTCGACCAGGGCCTGCGACAACGTTGCGACGGCCTCTTCATCCGCGGTGAAGCAGATCTTGTCGTGGTCCGAACGAAGGTCACGAATCCCGTGCTGAGCGCGGCAGACCGCCATCGCCCGCTGGTCGTCGGTCGTCGATAGCCGATACGTGGTACCCGCGCTGCGCTTGAGGTCGGCAATCCTGCCCTCGTACACGATCCGTCCGTGCTGGACGATCGCCACGCGATTGCACAGCTCCTCGACCTCCGGCAAAACGTGGCTCGAGAGCACCACGGTCATCCCCTGTTCGGCGAGCCGGCGGATCAGCACCCGCATGTCGCGCATCCCCCCGGGATCGAGCCCCGTCGCGGGCTCGTCGAGGATCATGAGCTTGGGGTCGCGCAGGAGCGCGGCGGCGATCCCGAGGCGCTGCTTCATCCCGTGGGAGTAGCCCCCGACCCGATCGCTCGCGCGGTCTGAGAGCTCGACCGTCTCGAGCGCCTGGTCGATCCGCGTCGGCGCGCCGTGTCCGTCGAACGCCGCCAGGAGCTCCAGGTTGCGCCTCCCCGTCAGGTACGGGTAGAAGGTCGGCGCCTCCACGAAACCCGCGACGCCATCGAGCGCGCGGACGCTCGCCTGCGGGTCGCGACCGAACAGCGCAACGGTCCCGGCGGTGGGCCGGATGAGGCCCAGCATCATCCGCAGCGAGGTCGTCTTACCGGCGCCGTTCGGCCCGAGGTAGCCGTAGACATCGCCTACCTCGACGGTCAGATCGACGCCGGCGACGGCGATCAGATCGCTGTATCGCTTGACCAGCCCCCGAACCTCAACCGGGGGCTGAGAGCTGGCCAAGGCATCTGTCACAGCGCTCGTGCCGCTAGCTCAGCCGCCGTGGCGGGAACCGAGCCGACGACCGTGTAGCTCACCTGACCACGTGTGAAGCGGATCATCGTGCCGAGCGCCGTGTCCAGCTCCTGGCCGGTGGAGCCGTTGATCGAGACCGTCGGAAGCGAGAGCCCCGCGTGATCCCCGTTGCTCGCCGGGGGCGCCGCGGCTCGGCCCGAGGTTGCCGTCTGCTCGATCACGGCGATCCCACCGAGGTTCTGGCCGTAGGAGATCAGCGCGGCGGGCGATCCACCCCAGTCGAGCAGGGTGACCGACCGGCGGGGGAGCCCGACCAGGCTGTTCGGCGCGACGAGCGGGAAGCTGAGGTGGCGCGCTACCGCCGCGACGCCGGAGATCTGCGCGTGACGTCCATGCTCCCGATGGAGACGCGCGCGGGCGCTTGTCAGACCGCCGCCGGCTGCCGATGTGTCGACCTTCACCACTTTCGCACCGCTGGGCGGGGAGATGTGGAACACCGACCTGGGCACGGGTCCGTAGGAGATGTCGGTCGCCTTCAGCTCGAGCACCGGGGTGCTGTCGTTGCGGGCATAGACGGCGATCCGCAGCGGAACGCCGCGGGCGGCGTCCCATGCAAGCTCGGCGGCGCCGAGCAGCCCGCCGTCGTGCTTCGGCGAGATCCGGACCGTGTACGCGGCCTGCCCTGCGACGTCGCTCGGGATCGCGCCGGAGATGTTGACGTGGCCGATCAAGCGGTTCAGATCAGACTGGATCTGTGCGATCGACGGCAGCTGGTGCTGCTTGGCGGAGGTCAAGCTGTCCTTGCCGGTGTGCGCGGGGAGCTTGCCCTCGTAGACCGTGTTCGACGACGGGTCGTAGACGGAGAAGCCGCCGGAGCTCACGACGACCTGCGCGTCGCCGTTGTCGGACTGGAGCTCCAGCCGGAGCCCGTGGTCGGAGAGCCAAAGCCGCCCGGTGCCGCCGGAGAGCAGCGGGTCCGATCCCTGGATGTTCGAGGCGGGGATCAGATTGTTGGTGAACCTGATCCGAGCCGTGATCCCGGCGGGAGCGGGGGCGGCAAGCGCGGAGTGGATCGCCTGAGCGAGCGGACGCGGCGGCGGAACCGGCCCGGATCCGGAGGCCGCAACCGCGATGGCGGTGCCGCCTCCGATCACGGCGATCAGAGCGACGATGAGCCCTAGCAGGCGGCGGGTTGATGTGGTGCGCAGGAAGTTCGACACGATCTTTGGGCCTTTCTCGCGATTCGCGAAGCACGATAGGCCGCAAGCTTGAAATTACTTTGACAGATCGCTTCCCTGGGCTTGGGACCGCTCAACAGTGGACGCCCACCTGGGCCGGCGTCGGCGTCGCGCGGACCGTGGTCCTCCCAGTCGGCTGCAGTTTGGCGCCCACCCACGTCATCCGTCGGTCGGTGCGATCCCAGATTCCCCGGAAGGGCGTCCGCTCATCGAACTCGTGCTGGATGATCATCGGCGGCCGGCCGATCATGATCGGCGCGTAGGGGGTGGCGCCGGTCGGTATTCGCATCGCGACCTCCTCGGGCACACACGTGAAACCGAACAAGATGCCCGCGTCCTGGCCGCCGTACAGGAGCTCACCGGCCTTCTGAAGCGAGTGCCCGTTGAACGCGTACACCGCCATCCCCTCGTCGGTCGTGACATGGCCGTCGTGCACGAACAGCTCTGCGCCGCGGCGGTTTCCGATCACGTTCTTGGCGAGGGCGATCGTCGCGTTCATGTCCGCCTGTACGGTCGCGCGCAGCTCGCCGCCGCGTGCCTGGAACACCACCAGCGTGAAAACGCCGCTGCTGCGCGCTGTCGTGTAGAGCACGATCAGGTCTCGAGTACCGTCGCCATCGACATCAGCGCGAGCGACGGTCACGCACTCTGCGCCGGGGGGCAGGTAGCGGCTCCGCGGAGCCGGCCGGCACGGCCCGAATGCCGAGAACCTCTGGCTCTTGGGGGCATCGGGGAACGTGAATGGCTGGGACGCCGCGCTCTTGTGGCCGGCGCTTGGCCGCGATGCAGTACCACCAGCGTCAGCCCCGCCACCACCACCGCCAACAGGACCGCCACTCCCGACAGCGCGCCGGCAAGCGGGCGCCGCACGCCGGACACGAGACGGGTCGCCTCCACATACCAGCCCGATGGCTTGCCAGTCGTGCTCCGGCGCGCGTGGGCCGCGAGCAGGTCACGCTCGAGCTGCGGTAGGACGGTCATGTTCCCTCCTCGGATAACTGGTCGCGGAGCCGGGCCAACCCGCGACTCACGCGCTTGCGGACGACCGCCTGCGAGCAGGACAGTCGCCGGGCGATCTCGTCATACGGGCGCTCCTCGAGGATCCGCGCCCGGACCGCGTCGCGCTGCTCGGCGGCAAGATCTTCGAGCAGCTCGAGCAGCGCA
>CATPBV010000142.1 GCA_955652345.1 uncultured Solirubrobacteraceae bacterium
GGCGACTCGTGAGCGGGCCCGCCATCTCCGTTGCGAGCGCCGCGTCGTAGGCGCGCTTGACCTGGCCCTGAACCTCCGCCTCGCCGACGATCATCGAGTCGAGGCCGGCGGCAACCCGGAACAGATGGCGAGCGGCGTCGCAATTCCGATGCGCGTAGATCGCGGGAGCCAGTTCGGTGGGCCTGATCCCGGCCTGGGTCGCCAGCATCGCGAGCACCGTGCCCTCGGCCTCGACCGGATCGCCGACGGCGAGGTACAGCTCGGTGCGATTGCAGGTCGAGATCGCGACCGCCTCGTGGACCGCCGTGCTGCCCCGGAGATCGCGTAGGAACTCGGCGGCCCGGGCTTCCGGCAGCGCCAGGCGCTCGCGCACCTCGACGCGGGCGGTCTTGTGGGAGATCCCGATCGCGAGCAGCTCGCTCATCCGACCCGCTCCATCGCCCGCGGCTCCTCGCGGCCGCGACGCTCGAGGATCTCCTGGCGCAGGTCGGTCAGCTCTCGCTCCGTACGGCTCAGCCTCGCGGCCATGATCGCCACGTATACGAGCACGATCGCGAGGAACACTATGTAGGCGCCCGCGACGTACTTGCCGGCGGTGTGCAGCGGCAGCGCCGGAGCGGCGAACGGCACGATCATGACGGCGCGGCGCTCCTGCGAAGCGGGCTGACCGCGTCGTCGCCCAGCAGCGCCCGGCGGAGCGCTCGGATCTGCATGCGGGCGTTCTTCGCGGCCATCTCGTACTTCCACAGGGTCACGTACAGGAGCGCGATCCCGACCAGCGCAATCGAGAAGGTCAGCCGCATCGACCCTGGCAGGTTGCCGCCCCCAAGTGTCAGCACGCGGGGATGGACGTACTGCTGCGCGAGCCGAACGGCGATGAAGTTCAGCGGGACGAACGCGCCCGCGACGACCGCGAACACACTCGCGTAGCGCGCCTGGCGCTCGGGATCTTCGATCGCGAACCGAAGCGGCTGGTATGTGGCGAACAGCAGCAGCACGATCAGGAACGAGACGAGCGTCGGCTCATTCCACACCCACCAGTGGCCCCAGGAGGCCTTCGCCCAGATCGAGCCGGTGATCAGACCGCCGACTCCGAAGATGAGAGCCATGTGGATCGCGACGTAGGAGCGCAGGTCCCATCGCTTCTCGCCGGTTCGCAGATAGCCGATCGCGAGCACGCCGCCGAACACGAACCCGCATAGCGACACCGTCGCGAGCGGCACGTGGATATAGAAGATCTTCTGTACGAAGCCTTGATCGGCGTCGAGCGGGGCGTAGAAGAACACCAGCGCGAGCGCCAGGCCGATGCTCGCGACGGTCGCGGTCGCGAGGCCGCGAAGTCCGCGCCCGTATGTCGTGGATTGCTTGCTGCTGGCCATTGGTTCGCCCTGTGCGGGCTAGTCAGTCCTCCAGCAGATAGTCGAACAGCGCGTACGCAAGGAGGGCGAACACAAGATCATAGAGAGCAAGTATTGCCATCCATTTGCCCGGCGGCGCCGAGGATCCATGAACCGCAAGCAGAGGCCCGGCGGCGCGTGCGGTGGCGAGCAGCGCCGGAATCAGGAGCGGAAGACCCAGCAACGGTCCGATCAGGTCGCGCGCGCGGGTCTGAACGGCGATCGCGGAGACGAGCGTCCCGATCACGGCGAGTGCGACGTCCGCGAGCGCGAGCACCGCGACAAGGCCGGGCAGCGACCGCCCGACCGAGGGCTGCAGGAGCAACAGCGCGAATGCCGGGACCGCGATGACCTCGAGCACGATCAGGAAGACGAGAAGGCTCGCCGCCTTGGCTACGAACATCGCCGTGCGGTCGACCGGCGCGAGCAGGAAACCGTCGAAGCCGCCCTGCTCGCGCTCGGCGACGAACAGGCGATTGACGCCGAGCATCCCGGCGAACAAGAGGGTGACAGTCAGGACTCCGGCGGCGAGTTGCCCCTGGATCGAGGGGCGGTTGAAGCCGAAGTGGAAGATCACGAACGTGGCGATCGCGAACAGCCCCATCGTCGGGACCGTTTCGAGGGTGCGCAGCTCGAGCAGCAGGTCCTTGCGGACGATCGTCGCGACGGTCCTCACCCGTACAGCTCCCTGAGCTCGGCGTCGCCGAATCCCTGCGGGCTGCCCGCGAACGCGACCCGGCCGTCGATCAGCCCGAGGACGAGGTCGGCTTCCGCGAGTGCTGAGCGCGGATCGTGGCTCGTGAGCACCCGCGTGACACCTGCACCGGCGCCGATCAGCGGCTCCGCCAGCACGGCGGCCGCTGGGTCCAGGTGCGCTCGCGGCTCGTCGAGGAGGAGCAGCTCCGGCTGGTGCAGCACGGCGCGACACACCGCGAGGCGCTGGGTCATCCCTCGGGACAGGAGACGGACCGCCTCATCCGCCCGGCGCTCCATCCCGACCGCGACGATCAGCTCCTCGACGCGGTCGGGCGACACGCCGTGGAGTCGCGCGTGGTAGCGGAGGTTCTCGCGCCCGGACAGGTCGCGGTACAGCAGCGGGTCGTGGCCCAGCAGGCCGAGCCGACCGCGGACGGCGAACCCCCGCCGCGGCAGCGGCTCGCCTAGCACCGTGACCTCGCCGGCATGGGGGCGAAGGAGCGTCGCGAGGATCCGCAGCAGTGTCGACTTCCCGGCACCGTTGCGGCCGAGCACCGCAAGCGTCGCGCCGGTCGGGACCGCGATCGTGACATCTTGCAGCGCGGTCCTCTCCCCGAAGTGGCGAGTCAGTCCGCGCAGCTCGATTGCGGCCGGTGCCGTGTCGGCACTCGATGTGCTCGGCGGGTCGTCCAGGATGCGCGGTCTCACGGGCCGATAGTGTCAGCTCGGGTGCTTGCAGACCTGGCGCGTCCGTCAGAATCGCCGCTGCGGAGGTCGCCGAAGTTCTCGTTTCACTCGAGCTCGACGATGGCGCCGTTGGCGTGGTTCGCGATCGGGACGGAAGCACATGGCTGTCGTACTCGCTCGAGCGCGTCGCGGGAACCGGAGTCGACAATCACCAGCCCTGCCAGCAAGGCTTGGAGGGCGATCGCACGCTTCTCGGCGGCCTCCTGGCGCCGGGGGCGGTAGCGGCTGAGGTCGTCGACGACGCGGGCGAGCGACACGATGCCGCGGCTGCGAACGGTGCGTGGATCGCGGTACTGGACCAGCCGATCGACGGCCAGATCAGCCCGGTCTGCCACAGGGATTCGAGTGGCGCTCCGGGGGCGCCGCCGCTGCCGTCGGATTGGGCGCAGTCGCCGGTGATGGACGCGGAGGAACCTTGCCCTGCGTGTGGTGCTGTCGCCTGGGACGAGGTCCGCCCTACCGACGGCTCGCGCGGCATGAGCGGAACTCCGGACGGCAGGATGGAGCCAACACCGATCGTCGTGTGTCGCAGCTGCGGGCACGAGGAACGGGTCGGAACGCTTGTGCGCGTCGAAAGCTCCGACGAGGAGGATCCAGCGGAGCTCGAGCGCAGATTTCGCGCGGCGCAGGAGGAGGCCCGTCGTCAGAGTTGCGAGACCCTCGCACGCGCTCAGTTCCCGGTCTACCACGCCGAAGGCTGGGTAGCGAGTCCCGCCGGATGGGCCGAATCATCGGGCGTTGTCATAC
>CATPBV010000143.1 GCA_955652345.1 uncultured Solirubrobacteraceae bacterium
CTGCTCGGAGCGTCGCTGGTTGCGTTCGCGGTGCTCGGCTCAGCTGCGCTGGCGGCGGCGCCCCCGACGCTGAAGGTGGCTAATGGTGGAAAGGCCGAGCTGGTCGCTTCCAACGTCGCAATACCGACCGCATTCGCCTTCGGCGATGGCAAGGTCTTCTATAGCGACGGCACACCACCCCCCCAGGCACCGGGGATCGGTGGCGTCTATGTAATCAATAGCAACGGGACGTCCACGCGTCTAGCGGGATCCCCCGCGTTCTCGTTCGGTGTGGTATGGCGAAACGGCACTCTGTACGTCAGCGCGATCAATAAGCTGCTGGCCTGGAGCGGCTGGAACGGATCGACGTTCACCAAGCAGCGGACGCTGTACACGGCCCCGAAGGATTTCCCGGGCTTCAACGGGCTCGCGCTCGGGGCAGACGGCCGTCTGTACGCTGGAGTGGACGTCGGCCAAGTCAACGATCACGGGCCGGCGAAGGCCCCATTCCAGTACGACATCCTGTCGTTCACGACCGCCGGCAAAGGTGTGAAGGTCGTGGCCAGCGGGATCCGCCAGCCCTGGCAGTTTGCGTTCCCCAAGGGGTCCTCGTCGCCGTTCGTCTCGAACCTCGGCCAGGACATGCCGACCGCGATAGGCGATAAGGCGCCGGACTACCTGCTCCGGGTCCACAAGGGCGACAGATACGGCTTCCCGAAGTGCAACTGGGTCTCGAAGAGGGCCTGCAATGGATTCACCAAGCCGATCCGGTTCTTCAAACCCCACAGCGACCCGATGGGGCTGGGGATAGTCGGAAACCGCCTGTACATCTCCGAGTTCGGAGCGGCCACCCCTCCCAGGGTTGTCTCGATGCCGCTCGCTGGAGGCGCCGTTAAGCCGTTCGCGACCGGGTTCACGGCTAACGTCGTGGGTCTTGGGGTCAACCACGGCTGGGTCTATGTCGCTCAGACCGCCTCAAGCGCGACCTCGCTCGGCTTCATCTTCCGGATCAAGCCGTAGGACGTTGACGGTCACCCGAGGCCGGCCGGGGCCTCGGGTGCCGCCTCGCAGCACCTGTGTCGTGGCTAGCGCTCGTCCTCCACGAGCACGCGGACCGTCCTGAAGGAGGGGTCCTCGGCGCCATGGAGGCGCGCCCCGACCGCCGTGAGCTCCCGCAGGTAGTCGACCACGTCGGCGGTGATCCGCTCGCCGGGGAGGAGCACCGGGACGCCCGGCGGATACCCGGCGACCGACTCGCACGAGATCCTTCCGATCGCATCGCTCGCCGCGACCGTCTCGCCGGCGCCTAGGAACGCATCCCGCGGCGCTACGGCCGTCTCGAGCGCGCCCGGCGGCGGCCTGAGCGTCGGCGTGTCGCCGGAGCGCTCCATCCGCTTGATCACCTCGGTGAAGTCATGGGCCATCCGCTCGAGTGGCTCGACCGGCTGGCGCAGACCGAGCACGAGCACGAGCGTCACATGCGTGGCCAGCTCGACGTAGATGTCGTAGGACGCCCGCAGCTCGGCGGCGATGTCGTAGCCGGTGCAGCCGGTGCCGCGTACGTCGATCACGATCCGCAGGGGATCCCAGCCGGCGATTCCGGGGCGCCCGACCATACCTGCGCCCAGCACCGTGCACCCAGCTGCCGCCGAGATCGCCTCCCTGGCGCGTGTCGAGGCCTGGATCGTCCGCCCGAGCAGGGTCTCGCCGTGCACGGCAAGCTGTCGCCGGGCGGCGTCGAGCGAGGCCATCAGCAGCGAGCTCGGGCTGGTCGAGCGAACCAGGCGGACCGCGCGCGCCACCGCGGAGGTATCGACGCGGTCGCCATGAGCGACGAGCAGCATGGCGGACTGCGTGAGACTGCCGACGATCTTGTGGGTGGACGCGAGCATCGCATCGGCACCCACCGCGAGGGGGCACTTGGGCAGCTCTGGGTGAAAGCCGAAATGTGAACCCCAGGCGTTGTCGACGATCAACGCGGCACCCGCAGCGTGCGCGACTTCCGCGCACGCCTCCACGTCCGCGGCCATCCCGTAGTAGGTCGGGGAGACGATGAACGCGGCGCGTGCGTCGGGGGTCCTCGCCAGGGCACCCTCGAGCGCCTCGGGAGTAACCCCGTGCGCCATCCCGAGCTCGGGGTCGTACTCGGGCGCGATCCAGGTCGCCGAGCCCCCGCTGAGGATCAAGCCGTCGATCAGGCTTGCGTGCGAGTTTCGCTGAAGGACGACCGAGTGACCCGGCGGGGCGAGCGCCAGGCATAGCGCGTGGTTGCCTTGAGTCGCGCCATTGGTGAGGAACCAGGTGCGCTCAGCGCCATATGCCTCGGCCGCAAGCCGCTCGGCGCGCTCGTATGGCGTCGGCTTGGGACCTGCATCGACGCCCTCGATGTCCTGGGGGAGGTCGAGCAGCAGCGCCCGGTCGCCGACGGCGCTGCGAAGTCCGGGATCGGCGCCCTCTCCTCCCTTGTGGCCGGGGACGTGGAACCGAGCCGAGCCGCGAAAGCCGTACGCGGTCACGGCCTCGAGATAGGGCGCTGTCGGCTGCGCCGCGCGCGGGCGTGCGGGCTCGGCGGTCACGACGTCCGCAGCGAGCGCGTCCTCAGGTTGGACGCTCACCTGGCGGCCTTCAGCAGGTAGGCCCGCACGAAGCCGTCGAGGTCCCCGTCGAGCACTCGGTTGGCGTCGCCCATCTCATAGTCGGTGCGGTGGTCCTTGACGATCGTGTAAGGGTGAAGCACGTAGGAGCGGATCTGGGAGCCGAAGTTCGCGTCCTGGGCCTCTCCGCGCTCGCGCGCGAGCTCCTCGCGCCGCTTTCGCTCCTCGAGCTCGAGCAGCTTCGAGCGGAGCATCGTCATCGCCTCCGCCTTGTTGGATGACTGCGAGCGCTCGTTCTGGCACTGGACCACGATCCCGGTCGGCTTGTGTGTGATCCGTACCGCGGAGCTGGTCTTGTTGACGTGCTGCCCGCCGGCGCCGCTCGCGCGGTAGGTGTCGACTTGGAGGTCATCGTCGTCGATCTGGATCCCGGAGATCTCGTCCACCACTGGCGAGACCTCGACGCCGGCGAAGCTGGTGTGCCGGCGATGGGCGGCGTCGAAAGGCGACAGCCGCACCAGGCGGTGGACGCCCTTCTCGCTTCCATACAGACCGTAGGCGTGATCGCCCTTGACCAGGAACGTCGCCGACTTGATTCCCGCCTCCTCGCCCGGGGAGACCTCGAGGAGCTCCACTTTGAACCCGCGCTTCTCCGCCCATCGCATCTCCATGCGCAGGACCATCTCGGCCCAGTCCTGGGCGTCGGTCCCGCCCGCGCCGGCGTTCACGGTCACGAGCGCGTCACCGCTGTCATAGCGCCCGGAGAACAGCCGCTGCTCCTCGAGCTCGTCGAGGCGCTCCTGAACCGCAGCGACCTGCTGCTCGAGCTCGCCCGCCAGCTCCGGATCCTCGACCGCCAGCTCGGCGAGCTGCTCGAGATCGTCGACGTCGCGCTCGAGCTCGCGAAAGGCTGAGAGCCTGCGGCTCGCCCCGGCATGCTCCGCGCTGGTCTTCGCTGCCCGCTCCTGGTCTTCCCAGAAGGCCGGCTCGCCCATCTCCTGCTCGAGCGCGCTCACGCGCCCGCTGAGCTCAGCGGGGTCAAAGATAGTCCGCGAGCAGCTTCAGCTGGTCGCGGATCGCCGCAAGGCGCTGGGAGAGGGGTTCGGATGGGACGGTCGCCATCGATCGGCAACCCTAGCAGCGCACGAGGGATCGGCCGTCCCCTAGCGCGGTTGCCGCCGTCACCAGCGGGTAGGGAGCAACTGATGGCCAGCCTGCACGACCAAGGGGTGCAAGAGCTGCTCACGGACCCCAACTACGCGGTCATCTCGACCCTCAACCGAGACGGCTCGGTCCACAACACGATCATCTGGATCAGCGCCGAGGACGACGCGGTCGCCGTCAACAGCGCGCTCGGGCGCAAGTGGCCGACCAACCTCCAGCGTGACCCTCGCGTAACCGTGCTCGTCCAGGAGGACGGGAATCCGTACCGGTTCGTAGAGATCCGCGGTACGGCGACCGCCACGCGCGAGGGGGCCGTCGAGCACATCGACGCACTCGCCAAGAAGTACAACGGGCAGGACAAGTTCACGGGCGGCAAGCCAGGTGACGAGCGAATCAAGTTCGTGATCCGGCCGCAGCACGTGCGCTACGTCAGCCAAGCCTGAGCGGCGACGCCGCCGCGCTTGTCGGGCCGACAGCGGCCGAGCCGGGGCCTCCGCGGTGGCCACAGAATCACAAACCCCGCGGTCCCGCAGGGGTGTGTGATCTCGTGGTCGCTATGCGACCACCACATCACAATCCCCAGGGACGGGTGGGAGGGTTCGTGATGCGGTGGTCGTCTCGCGGGTAACTTCGGGAGCCAACCACCCCCGATCGCCCTTGGCGCTCAGGAGCGCCCGCTGCGCCGGGCCGCGCGGTCGCCACGGCGGAGCTCCCGCCGCTCGGCGTGGCGGGTGTGCCGGTCCCGCTGCTGCGCCACCTCGCGCTCGACTCGATCGAGCTCGGGCGCGGGGCCATAC